>DASZPH010000049.1:0-4116 GCA_035550375.1 Pirellulales bacterium
GCGACCCTTTATCCCGGAGCACGATTTTTATGCCCCGATACTGATAAATCGCGTCCGGAACGGTCCTTTCAGATTCATCGGCGCTCAGGCCTGACTGACGGCGCGATTCGGCGGCGCGCCTTGGTCAATCGCGCTCCAGCATGCGGCGTAAAGACGGAGCTAAAATTGAAATCAACCGCCTGGAGTAGCCGATGTTTTCGGAAATTTGCTTCATTTGTTCGTCGCACAACACGCCGATACCCGCGGCCAAGGGCGCTGCAACCCGTCACGAAGAGAAGGATTGATGATCAACACGTCGAAGTTCGTCTTCATCGCGGCAGTCGCACTGACAAGCATCGCGTCGCCGGCTTTCGCCCACACAACCGTTCATCGTCACCGCAACAGGTATCGGCGAATCTATAATTACCGGCCCGATCCCAGGCCCGCGCGGACTGCCGATCCTGTAGACGATCCGGCCATGACCGGCGGCGGAAGCGTCGGCTACAACGCGTGCGCCGGACATCCGCGGTGCTGAACCCGTGAGGCTCTCAAAAAGCGATCGGCGCGGATATCAGATGCGATAATGACGTTTGGCGCGAAGCCCGGCACGTCGGCCGGGCTTCGCGTTTTCATTTTCACCGCCCACCAGAGTGACGCGCATCACAGACCGCATTTCCAAGTCGCGATAGCCTCTCCCAATAATTCCAAGTGAACGCGACCCATTCCCTCGCCGGAACCAGGTCACGAATTGGACCTCACGGGGTTGCGATCCTTCATGGCGCCCGAGGAGGCTCACATGGCTCAGGTCATCTATAACGGAAACGGCTCGGACGGCGGTTCGGTCCCCGTCGACTCCAACACCTACGCGTCGGGTGCGACCGTCAACGTCGCCGACAACGATTCGACCAAAACGCCCCATCAGCAAACCGATTCCGGCGGCAATCCGGAAAACATCGTCACCGGAAACCTGTCACGGACCGGCGCGACTTTTTTGTATTGGAATACGGCGGCGGATGGCAGCGGGACCATCCACCAGGATGCTTCGACCTTCACATTTCCCAACCAAACAACAAACCTGACCCTTTACGCCCAGTGGGCGGTGACCACGGGACTGACGAACGGCGGAGTCACCACTCATTACGCTTTCGCCTATGACGAGAGCCTCGGCGGACCGGGAGGCGTGGAGCCCGCCAGAACCAATGCCGTGATTGCCGCCTGCGAGGCTGATTTCGCCTGGATGCAGAGTCAGTTCGCGGGCGTGGATATCGCCAACGCGCCCTACGGCATCACACTGCCTATCCCGACCTACGTCAGCGCTCTCGGCGGCTGGAGCGCGAGCTGGTGGCCGCTCAATCTCAACCCGGGCCGCACGGCTTCGGCGGCCTCGATGCGCGCCGCCATGGTGATGGAAGTCGTCGAGATGTTCATGCAAGCCCAGCACAAGGGTTGGGGCTACTCGGCCGGCGTGAAGGACGAGGAGAGCTGCGGCGAGGCCTTGTCGCAGTTCTTGACCGTGCAGTTTCAGATCAGCATCGGCCAGGGCGCCAATCCCGTCTACTACGGCAGCTCAAACGCCTGGCTCAACAGTTCGCTGCCGGCGAGCAACCCCGCGTCAACCGAGTTCGATGGAACCACACACTATGGCTCCCGCACCGACTATGTGAATTCGACGCTGCCATTCGCGGGCAATGGCCCCGGCACGGGTGGCTCGCTGCTGTTTATCTACTATCTGTTCCAGCAACTCGGCTTCTCGGCGTCCAGTATTGTTGGCGCCGCGCCGGGCCTCGACTCCAGCAACAATCTGATCGGCGGTTCATGCCTGCGCGGCGTGTATCGGAACCTGACCGGCGACACGTCCGATCCGTTTCCGTATTTCGCCGGCCTTTTGGCGGCGGCCTTTCCACCGGATCAGGTCTCGTCCATCCCGGGATCGAACGGAGACGATCCCTGGCCGCTTGGTTCACTGAGCTTCGTCGGCGCCAAGAACACGTGGGGCCACGATGAGATCAACGACATCATCAGCAAGGGCGGGACTTACCCGGACGGCATCTATCTGGCGCTCGAAGGGTTCAGCAAGAACATCGTGGCCGGAGCGGTGCCGACGCTCCCCACCATCGCCTTCGGCGGCGTGACAGCCGTGCCGTCGGCCACGCCCCCCGCCATCTTCTATCAGAGCTCCAACCCCAAGGTGCCGCAGCGGATCATGTTCGCCTATGACGTCAAATTCGCCCAGCCGCTCGGGACATTTCCAACGAGCGGTGAAACGCCGGCTGCGGTCAGTTCATCGATCAACGTTCTGACCAAGCCGTTTCCGGCGGCTACGGAGTTCTTCTTCCTGGCCGGGGCCGATCCCTACTTTACGAACGTGGTGAAAGATCCCGGCAACCCCACGACGCTCAATGTGCCCTGGCTCAGCGAGGACTTGAGGGTCTTCACCGCCACGCCCGGGGCGCCGCCAGCCGCGCAGTACCAGTACCCGGTGCCGGGCGGTCCGAAGTTTGTCGAGAACAGTACCGGCGGCGCGTTCGACTTCACCGGCGCCTACAGCTACATCCAGGCGCTGCTGGAGCACCTCAATGGGACCTACGGCGACCCCTCCGGGACGGATCCCTTCGATCCCAACAACAACATCATTCCCCAACAGCAGACCGAGTTCACAGCCGACTCCTCCGTCACACCGTTCTCAACAATCGGAGGACACACCTACAACAATTACAGTTTTGCTGTTGCGCGGGTGCGCCTGAAGGGTTCGCAAGGCTCCGCCGGCGCCGCAACGGGCGTGAAAGTGTTCTTCCGGCTGTGGGGTACCCAGACCGCCGACACCGGCTGGGACCCGACATCAACCTATCTCAGCCACAATGACGGGAGCGGTAACCCCCAATGGCCGGAAGCACCCTCGGACAACCACACGATTCCGTTCTTCGCGACGAGCGCGCAGCCGGACTTTACCGATCCGAACGATCCAGAATTCCAAGCCGGCGGCTTCACGAGTACGGGCGCCAATAATCTGACGATCACGATCAATCAGAGCGATTCCCAGTGGGCGTATTTCGGCTGCTTCCTGAACGTCAATGACGCCAGTGTGCGGTTCAACAATGTCGCCGTGCCCAATGCCTTTCCGGGGACCCATCACTGCCTGGTGGCCCAGATCGCATATGCGGGAGCGCCGATCGAATCCGTCGGGGGTAGCGCGCCTACGCCGGAGTCCAGCGATCAGCTGGCTCAGCGTAATCTTCAGGTCACGACATCCGACAATCCCGGGCCGGCCGCAGCGCACCGCGTCCCGCAGACCTTCGATGTAAGGCCAAGTACCGCGCCGTTTCCCAGCGGTCCGCTGGCCGGCCGCACCGACGAGCTGATGATTGACTGGGGCGACGTTCCCGCTGACTCCACGGCGCGAATCTACTGGCCCGCGGTATCGAGCGCCGAGGTGATCAAGCTCGCGTCTTGGATGTATGGCGTGCATCCGCTCGCGGCGGCAGACGCTCATACGATCGAAGTCAAGACCATGAAGGGTGTGACCTATGTGCCCATTCCGCAAGGCACGGGCCCCGGTTTCGCGGGTCTGCTCACGGTCGATCTGCCGCAGACCGTGAAGACCGGCCAGGAATTCAACATCGTGGTACGACGGATCGGCAGGCGTGTGCGCCGCGCCCCTCCGCCGCCACCGCCTCCTCCGACGCTTCAGGTCGCTCGGTCTCGGCGGCGCTCGGCGGGCGGCCAAACCGACACGTCAGTACCCGGCGTTCCTGCAAGGATGACGGGAAACCCCGCGGTGGCCGTCGAGAGGATCGCCTACGAACAGTACATCGTCGGTTCTTTCCAAATAAAGATCCCGGTCTCCACTCGCGAGGCGATGCTGCCGGCCGAGGAAACCACCTTGGCCATTCTGAAGGCGCGCCTGGAGGCGATGCCCAAGTCCGACCGCTGGTATCCGGTGCTGGTTCGCTACATTGGGCAGATCGCCGGACGGGTCGACGGCCTGGGCGGCAATGCACCCGCTATTCCGCCGTCGCTTGGCGGTTATCGCCCTCCCCGCAAACCCATTGGCCGGCCCTGCGAGAAGGACATCGAGGAGTTTACCGGCAAGGTCTGCGAGGTGGTGTTCAACTGCTTTGGCGATTTCGTCGGCTTCGT
>DASZPH010000050.1:0-5599 GCA_035550375.1 Pirellulales bacterium
CCCTTCGGCCCAGAAACAAGAGCTTGCACATGAATGGAATCATTGACGCTGTCAATGAACGCAAAAATTTGTTCGAACGTTTCGCCAAGTTCCATTTTGGAACTGTTCGTTCGGCCTTGCGGGCGTCCCGCACTGCGTTACTGAATGTCCCGCTAGCCCGAAATATTCTCCACCATGGGGTGGAGACCGAGGCCGTTGCGGCCTGACGCTCAACTCAGCGGCGGCGCATGACGGCCGATTCCAGCCATGAAATTGCGAGATACATCAACGACGAGATGATTGCGAGGATGGTGACCGCAGTCATGACGATGTTCATTTTGAAGATCTGGGCGCCATACTGGATGAGGTATCCCAATCCCAGATTGGCCGACTGGAATTCGCCGACCACAACGCCGACAAGCGACAAGCCGGCGTTGACCTTCAAGGCCGCAATGAAAGTCGGCACGCTTCCCGGCAAGACAAC
This sequence comes from Pirellulales bacterium, assembly GCA_035550375.1. Lineage (GTDB taxonomy): Bacteria > Planctomycetota > Planctomycetia > Pirellulales > JAICIG01 > DASSFG01. Next base: position 464 of record DASZPH010000050.1, read on the forward strand.
CTTCGCCAGGATTTGCGACTTGCTGGCGCCAAACGTCTGGGCGAGCTTGATCTTGTTCGGGTCGATGCCTTGGAAGCCGCTGTAGATCATCAGCACGGTGACGAACAATGAGATCGCAAGCGACATGCCATAGATCGACAGCGTGGCACCGAGCCAGACATAGAAGATCGGGACGAAGGCGGTCTTGGGCATCGCGTTGGCCACGACCAGATATGGATCGAGTACCTTGTAGAGTGTCTCCCACCACCACAGCGCCGCTGCCACCACCGTGCCGATGAGTATCGCGGCGGTAAAACCGATCACGGTGGCGGCTACTGTCGACCAGGTATGGGTCAGGATGCTGGCTTGCTGCGGCGTCGACTTAAGCAACTCGATAAACGTCGGCCAGATCGCCGACGGATAGCTGGTGAAAAGCGGATTGACGATCTGCGCTCGCGGCAACACTTCCCACAGCACGATAAACGCCAGGAAAATGGCAAGCTGCGCCGCACGCACCATCAGCCGGTTGCGTTGTTCGCGTTGCACCCACGCGCGGTACTGCGGGCTTGCTGCGACTGCTGGGGCAATGTCAGCGTTCGACATGGACTTCGAGCTCCTGCCAAAGCATGTTGAAATAGGAATTGAACTCGGGCGTATTGCGCGCCGCAAAGGGTGCAAGGCGCGCGCCGCCCGGTGCAGTGAGGCGGACTGGATGATTTGACTTGATCCTCCCGGGCCGGTGCGACATCACCAAGACGCGCTCCGCCATGCTGACGGCTTCGCCGATGTCATGAGTGACGAGGATCACTGTCTTGGCCTCGCGCCGCAAGATTTCCGTGATCTCATCGCCGAGTGCCAACCGCGTCTGTGAGTCGAGCGCCGAAAACGGCTCGTCAAGCAGCACGACGTCCGGCTCGGTGCACAGCGTGCGCGCCAACGCGACGCGCTGACGCATGCCGCCGGAGAGCTGGCGCGGCAGGTGGTTCACGAACTGGCCGAGCCCGTAGCGGTTCAGAAGCTGGGTCGCGCGTTCCCGCGCCTTGGCCATCGGCGCGCCCTGGATTTCAGCGCCCAAGACCGTGTTCTCCAGGATCGTCCGCCATTCGAACAGATAATCCTGCTGCAGCATGTAACCGATTTTACGGCTTGGCCCTGACACCCGTCGGCCGTCGATCAATACCGTGCCTTCCGTCGGCGCGACGATGCCGGAGATCAGCGACAGCAGTGTGCTCTTGCCGCAACCGCTCGGCCCGATGACGGCAACGAACTCGCCCGAAGCAACCGATAAAGAAACGTTGCTGAGCGCCTCGGTCTCGCCCTCAGCACTAAAGTAGCGCAGCCCGACGCTCCGCAATTCGACCTTGGGGGTGCCTGCAACGGCCGTCTGCGCCACGGCCTACTTCGCCTTGGCGGCAAACTCGGTGCGGACCAGGTCTGCGAACTTCACGCGCTTGTTGTCATCGAGCACGTGGCCATGAACAAGAATGTTCTCGAACTTGTCGATCGCCTGCGGTTCGATGACCGGGGTGCTCTTCCAGATTTTCAGTTTTTGATAGCGTTCTGCCGCCGAGGTCAGCGCCTGCTGATTGATGCCCGGGAAGAAGTCCCTGATCGCGTTGACGATCTCCGCCGAGGACGCCGTGGCCGTCCATTTCTGCGCCCGGTAGACGGCGTCGGTCCAGCTCTGCACGATCGCGGCGTTGTCCTTGAGATACTTGTCGGTCGCCACGAACGCCGTGTAGTCGGCAAAGCCCACGGTGGCACCGATCGAGGTCAGGAAATAGGCTTTGCCGTCGAGTTCGAGCTGCGAGGCGTCAGGCTCGATGAAAATGGCGTACTCGCCCTGGCCCGAAAGCCATGCACCGACCCGCGCGGGCACGGCGATATTGTTCAAAAGCTTGGCGTCCTTGTCCGGATCGACACCGTTCAGCCGCATGGCTTCTTCCAGAAACAGAAGTGGCGTGCTGCCGGGCCGGAATCCGAGAATTTCCTTGCCCTTGAGCATGCCCCAGTCGAACTTGTCCACCTTTTTGCGGCTCATCAGCATGAATCCGTCGGTCGAAGTCAGCCCGCAGAAGATGCGCGCCTTGATCGACGAATCGCTGTTGAGCACATAGATCGCCGCCTCAGGGCCGAGCAGGGCGATGTCGGCGCTGTTGGACAGCAGCGCGGCCATCGATTTGTCGCCGCCGTTTGCCGTCGACATTTCGACATCGAGGCCGGCGTCTCTGAAATAGCCCTTCGTTATCGCTACATAGGCCGGCGCATACAGTAACGAACGTACGACCTCGTTGTAGCGGACCTTGACCAGCGGCTTGCCATAGGCGAGCGCGCCCATCGATCCGTAAGCCGCGACAGCGCCGAGAGCGGCGATACCGGTGCGTACAACGCGGCGACGGTGCCACATAGCGAGCCTCACCTTGTTGGAGGACGACGAGCCAGACTTGGTGCGTGGAGGCTACCATTGCGGTTCGCGCATGGCAAAGGTGGCGGCAGCGATGTGCGCCCGAACCAGGGCGCACGGAGAGGGAAATTAGGACTGTGGCCCCGAAGGGGGTACCAAAGACACCGAGCCCGCTGCACGCTGCAGAACGCCCTCACGGGCGATCGGCCGACTGATCTGGTCAGGCTGCCGTTTGGCGCCGCTTTCCCGCGGAAGCGTTCAGTCGCCCACTACGAGGATCAGATAAAGCGCGACAAGCATGGCGCAGCCCGGGACCAGCCAAATAAATCCCGGCCACCAGACCCTCCGCAGCAGGTTGGTCGGCAGCAGGCACACGATGAGCCCGGCGACGAAAGACACGATGGCACAGGTCGCGACATATCCATACCACTTCATTTGCGGGCCCGCAGTCGCCGGCAGAGTACTTGTCCAGAATGTAAACCTGCCGACCTGCGGGTAGTAGCTGAACAGTTGCCAGCTGTAGTTCATGACAAACAGATATAACACCGAGAAAACTGCGCCGAAGGTGATCGCGAACAAAGGGTATTTGCCCAATGCATCGGGATCTACCGAGCTTGTGTGCCTTAGTGTGCTCATGTGTTCGCTCTCTCAATCGGATCTGTTGAGGGCTGGCCCGCCTCCTAGTGAGACGGCAAGAAGCCCAATCCCCCGGCATTGTTCAGGATGTGTCCGACGATAAAGCCCATCCAGGCAATAATGGTGAGCAGCGTCGTCAGCATGGCGCGGACAAAATCGCGCGCGGGCACAAGCGGCGGACGCCAATAATACCAGTAGGCGGGAAGCAAGGCGAGACCGATGGCAAGGGTGTGTTCCTTGAACTCAAAACTGTCCAACGCCTTCACCCACTTAAAGGCCGGATTGCTCAGGACCGTGCTCGCTGTGAGTTTGTAATCGGGATAGACGATCATGCCGAGGAGGAAAGTCAGCACATACAGCACAACGATGGCGCCACCATAATCATGGGCGGATACGGCACGGACATGGCCGAAGAAATTGCTGACGCGGGCATGCACTGGCGCCCAAACCGCAATAGCCTGATGGGTCAGCGCGCCTAAAAGAAAGAATGCCAAGATGCCGTGAATCGTAAGCAGAGTCAGCCAAAGATTGGTATTCAACCACATGTCCCATCCCCCTGTTGGGTCAAGTGAGGTCGCCTCGAACGTGAGCGTCTGGCAATTTGAGGCTGTTGAAGGTTAACATCGGTATTTAATGCGGTCAATTTCCACGCGCTTCGTGAGCTGAACACTTTTGTCAGGCTCGGGCGTTGAGCATCGCCGTAAGCGGCTTACTGGGATCGGCAAGCTCCGTAGGGTCCACCGGAATTTGCCGTTCAATCAGCCGCCGTGCGATCGCGAGATCATGCTGCACATTGATACCCATTGCGTACACCAAAGCGCCACCAACAAGCTCCAGAACAAGTGGGCAATGCCCGGCGACCGGCCGGTGGATATGCAAGTCCGGCTTAGGGGGCGGCCAGCCAACCCCTTGGATGTAGAGATCGTACTGCTCCGACCAGAACAGCGGCGTCGGGCGATAAGCTTCATTCGCTCCCGCAGCGTTGCGACCCGCTACCGTGCCGTGATCCTGCGCATGATGCCAGTTTTCCTGCCGCACCATGCCGTGCGGTCCTGGAAAGCGTACTACATCGCCGGCGGCGAAAATGTTGGGATCGGACGTGCGACAGTGCTCGTCGACGATAATCCCGTCTTCCACCGCAATCCCAGCAGCCGCAGCGAGCGCGTAATTTGGTTTAACGCCGGCGCCTACGACCACGACGTCCGTGAAAAAGCTATCTCCGGCGCTGGTTGTTATGTCGAACCCGGCGTCATTTGCCTGCACCTCAGTAATCGTCGTGCCGGTGCGAATTTCGACGCCGTTCTGGCGGTGTTTCTCCGCGATGAATGCGCCGGTCTGCTCGTCGCAGACGCGTGCCAAAATTCGCGGCCCTACCTCCAGGACGGTCGTCTCGACTCCCAGGTGCCTGGCCGAGGCGGCGACCTCCAGACCGATAAGGCCGCCGCCAATCAAGAGCAGATGTTTGCTTTGGCGCAGTGCGGCCGCCAGCGCTCGTGCGTCCTTTTCCGTGCGCAGATAATGCACCCGCGGCCTGCCCAACGGCCATTGCGGCAGTTCGCGCACCACGCATCCAGTCGCAAGCACCAATGAATCATATGGGTACTTTCGCCCGGAGGCCGTGACGACGCTTCGCCCAGCTCTGTCGATCGCCGTGCACAGCGCGAGGAATTCGACCACGACCTTATGGGCAGCAGCACCGTCCCGTCCGGCGATCAGCGCATCCTCAGGCAACGCCTTGCCAGTGAGCACGCCCTTCGAAAGGGGCGGTTTCTCGTACGGCTCGCACCGTTCCTCGGTGAGCAGAACAACTTCAGCTGAAGGATCGCTTCGTTTCGCTTCTAATGCCGCAAAAACGCCGGCGGGTCCGCCGCCGACCACAACGATATTACGCGCGCGCGTTTCAGGCATGTCACCCCCCAAGGCGTACAGGCTTCAGTCACGCAAATTCGCAGTATATAATTTTTAATGTACCCGTCGACGGTGAAAATCGCCAGCACCAACCGCGAGTGGTCCTGTGCGGCTTATCCCGCATAGTTCGATCGTCGCCCCGCATTGTTCAAGCCAGCCAAGCGACGTCGCTGGGTTGCGATATGGTTGCCCATCGCGTCGGCTTTCGG
>DASZPH010000051.1:0-5358 GCA_035550375.1 Pirellulales bacterium
CGAACGAAGTCAGAAGAGAGGCCTTCGAATGGGGAGCGCAGCGCAGCGGCGTGAGGCGTCGCGTGGTTCTTTTGCAGGCGGACAACCGGCGATGGGGCGACCACATGGGCGACAGCGACAGCCGAGGTCGCGAGAGAGAAATATTGCAGAAGTCCCCCGGAGGTACTGGCGTTGGTGGCCCAGGCAGGATGGAGAAATCCCCCAGAGAAGCTCAGGCTGGTGTAATTGCCGAACTGGTAGGAAGCCGAAACGGAATCCAGACTAATCTCCGCGTTGGACCTATACGCGGTGACTGCAACTGACTGCGAAAATGACGCCGACTTAGGATTGTAGAGGGCCAAATCGACGTTGACGTCTTCGAGATCGGAGTCCTTCCGCGTGTCGTACCACTCGATCGCGACGTCACCGTTGGACTGGTTGACTGAAAGACTCGGGAGGAAAGGACTGTTATGGTCACCGCCGTCATCAACGGTCAAAGCGTAGACGTGCGTCGCGTCATCGACGTGAGTGCCATCGCCCCACGTATGTCCGCCGTCCTTGGAAACGCGGAGGTAAACGTGCGTGGTGTGCGGGGTATTGGGGGAGTTGTGCGTGAGCAAGCTAATTGCGGTGGAATCGGCCGTTTCTGAGCAACTTGGCTGAGGTTTTCAAAAAAAATCCCCTCAAAGAGCCTGATCGCTAGATCGAGGTTCCTGAGGGGTGTACTCCGTATGGTTTTCGACGACCAGGAGTACTCCATCATGTTATGTGGTTTGCCTCGCGATGCCAGCTTTTGGCAGTTTCTTTTTTCCGTCGATCAAGACCTCGCGACGACCGCCCGCAAAGTGGGTTGTACCTGCGGTGGCCGACTGCACTGCGCCAACTATCCCCGTAAGCCGCGCGGCGCCGAACCGCTGCCCGAGCCCTACCGACGTCGGCTGAGCTTCTGTTGCGGGCGTGAGGGGTGCCGGAAGAGAATCACACCGCCATCCGTGCGTTTTTTGGGCCGGAAGGTTTATCTCGGCGCCGTTGTGATTCTGGTGGCTGCCATGAGACAAGGGCCCTCGCCACGCCGAGTCGCCGAACTTGGCAGGCTTTTCGGAGCCGATCGAAGGACCGTCGTGCGATGGCAGCTTTTTTGGCGGAATCGTGTCCCACAGACGCCTTTCTGGAAGGTGGCCCGTGGTCGGCTCTTGCCCGCTGTCGCCATCGCCGCCTTGCCGCAAACGCTGCTCGAAACCTTCGTCCACCATGACGACGATCATGACGGGTGGCGCAGGCTGCTCGTCTTTCTTTCGCCGATCACGATCACGGGGGGCTTAATCATCGAGATCTCAGGCTGATTCTCTCCGGCCCGCAGAAGAGGCATCGTCGCCCGTTCTGAGCAACGGGACTAAGGTTCTCACAGACGCCGTTCACCCCGTTCGTGAGGAGCTGTGATGACTTCCAGAGAGACTCGTTCGACCGCCGTCGTGTGGGCGAGATTTCGCTTTTCGGTCGTGGGTTCGCTGTTGAGCGCGCCACCGGCTCGAGGAGATCTAACGGCGGCCATCCAGGCGCTGGCCGAGAAGATCTGGGCCCATCCGGTCAGCGGGCGTGAGGTTCGCTTCGCGGCCTCCACCATCGAGCGGTGGTACACCACCGCGCACCGTGAAAAGGACGATCCGGTGGGCGTGTTGCGACGTGTCGTGCGGAAGGATTGCGGCCAGGTGTCGCTGGCCCCGGCTCTCGGTGAGCTGTTGCTTCATCAACACCAAGCTCATCCGCACTGGAGCTACCAGTTGCACTACGACAACCTGGCGGCGGCGGTCAAAGCAGAGCCTGCACTGGGGCCGCTACGTTCTTATTCAACCGTGCGGCGGTATATGAAGGCTCGTGGCCTGCTGCGTCAACGGCGACCAACGCCGAAAGGCCGGCCCGGCGAAGCCCGCGCCGAACGGCGGCGTCAAAGCCGCGAGGTTCGTAGCTACGAGGCCGAGTACGTCGGGTCGCTGTGGCATCTCGATTTCCATCATGGCTCGCTCAAGGTGCTCACGCCGAGCGGCCAGTGGCAACGGCCGATCGCCTTGGGCATTCTGGATGACCACTCGCGTTTATGCTGCCACCTGCAGTGGTATCTCTCGGAGACGGCCGAGGATCTGGTGCATGGTCTTTCCCAGGCGATTCAGAAGCGCGGCTTGCCGCGGGCGCTGCTGACCGATAACGGTTCGGCGATGATCGCCGAAGAGGTGGAGGAGGGGCTCTTGCGACTGGGTATCGTTCACGAGACGACCCTGCCGTACAGTCCCTACCAAAACGGGAAGCAAGAATCGTTTTGGGCGACGCTGGAAGGCCGCCTGATGGAGATGCTTGACGGCGTCGCCGAATTGACACTCGGCTTTCTCAACGAAGCAACACAAGCTTGGTGCGAAATCGAGTACAACCGCGCGGTGCATCGCGAGACCTCCTGCTCGCCGGTCGAGCGTTTCGGCCGTGCCCCCGATGTGCTCCGCGCGAGCCCTTCCAGCAACGCGCTGCGCGAGGCATTTCGGCTGGAGACGAAGCGGCGTCAGCGCCGCAGCGATGGAACGATCTCATTGGAGGGTGTACGTTTTGAAATCCCGTCCCGCTTTCGACACTTTCGCGACGTGACGGTGCACTACGCCCGTTGGGACCTCAGCCGCGTCGATCTCGTGGACCCGCAGGTTGGAACCATCCTGGCGCCGCTTTATCCACTCGACCGCAGCGCCAACGCCGACGGCCACCGCTCGCTCGTAGAGCCCGACCACGGCGGCCAGCCAGCAGATGCCGAGCCGCGTGCCAACCACGGCCTGCCGCCGCTGCTGAAACGCATCCTCGAAGAGTATTCCGCCACGGGAACACCACCCGGCTACTTGCCCAAACATTCCCAACCTAGACCAGGAGAAGCCTCATGAATGCCAAGAAGCTGCTATCACTGTGGGGACTGAAGTGGAATCCCTTTTCGCCGGAGCTTCCCAGTGAAGCGTTGCTGGTGACCGCCAAGATCGAAAGCTTCGCCTGGCGGGTCGAGCAACTCGTGCAGGAAGGAGGCTTCGCGCTCATTTCGGGCGAGTCAGGAACCGGCAAATCGGTGGCCCTGCGGATCGTCTCCGAACGGCTCGCAGCCTTGCGGGACGTGGCCGTTGGCGTGCTGGAAAGGCCGCAGTCCAACAGCGCCGACTTTTATCGCGAGCTGGGCGACATCTTCTCCGTGAAGCTCAGCCCGTCGAACCGTTGGGGCGGTTTCAAGGCACTGCGCGAGCGCTGGAAGTCGCACGTGGCTTCCTCCCGCATCAAGCCGGTGCTGTTGGTTGATGAAGCGCAGGAGATGGACACAGAAGTTCTCAGCGAACTGCGGATTCTTTCCAGCGCCGACTTCGACGCCACGTCGCTGTTGACGGTGGTGCTCTCGGGAGACGGTCGTCTCCTGGAACTGTTGCGGCGGCAAGACCTCGTCCCGCTGGGGACCAGAATTCGCACGCGGCTGAAGACCGAGCCAGCCTCGCGCGACGAACTCGCCGAACTCGTCCGACACGCGCTGGCCAAAGCGGGGAATGCCTCGCTGATGACTCCTGAACTGATCGACACGTTGGTCGATCACGCCGCCGGCAACTACCGGCTGTTGATGACGATGGGTGCCGAACTGCTGGCCTACGGCATGGCCCAGGAGGTCGAACAACTCGACGAGAAGTTTTACCTGGAGGTCTTTCACGCGCAACCCCGTGCGCGCACCGCGCCGAAAAAGAAAGCGCGGGTCTGAAGATGCAGGTTTCTCGTGAGGCCAAGCAAACCGAGGCGGAGCCACTTCCCGTCGTCCGCATCGGCGAGATCCCGAGCGAACCGGATTCCCAGCGTTGGTTGGTCGAAGAGTTGTGGGGCGAATCCTCGGTCGGTGTGATCGGCGGCGCGCCGAAGTGTGCCAAGACCTGGTTGGGATTGGACATGGCCTTGAGCGTCGCCACCGGCACACCCTGTTTGGGCAGGTATGCCATTCCCCGAGCAGGACCGGCGTTGGTTTATCTGGCCGAGGATGCCTTGCCCCTCGTCCGCGAACGCGTCGCCGGCATGGCTCTGCATCGAGGCCTCGATCTGGACACCGTCGAACTTTATGCGATCGCCGCCGTAACGTTGCGGCTCGACCGCGATCCGCATCGTACACGGCTTTTCGAGACGGCACGCCGGCTACGGCCGCGACTGTTGCTCCTCGATCCACTCGTTCGGCTGCACGGCATCGACGAGAATCATGCCACCGAAGTAGCCGAGCTGTTGGCCTACTTCCGTTCGCTTCAGCGGCGGCTCGATCTCTCGGTCGTGCTGGTGCATCATACGCGGAAGAACGCTCCGGGAGGAGCTGGCCAAGGACTTCGTGGCTCCGGGGACATCCACGCCTTCGGCGACTCGAACCTTTATCTGCGGCGCAGTGGCCCGCGGCTCATGCTCTCTAGCGAGCACCGCGCGGCGCCCGCTTCGCCGCCAGTGTCTTTGGAACTCGTCGCGACGAAGGCGGCGATGACGCATCTGGAGGTCGTCGCGGAGCAACACGACGATGGGCGACAGGGACTCCAGGAGCAAGTGCTTGCTCTTCTGGGCAAGCGAGGAACGCTGACGCGCGGGAAGCTCCGTGACGCCTTGGCGGTGAAGAACGAACGCTTAGGCGAAGCCCTGGACTCCCTGGAGCGGGCCGGTCGAGTCCGCCGCACGCCAGCCGGTTGGCAACATCTCGACTGACCGTGGAAATCGACCGTTCCCCGTTCCCTATATATAGAGAGGGAACGGGAACGGTCCTGGTCTGGCTCCAAGAAGCAAATCATGCCGGGGGTTGATTTCAACAGACTTCGTGCCGAGATCCCAATGAAGCAGGTGCTCGACTTGCTGCGGTTCGAGCCGCTGGCTCGAAAGGGCGATCAATGGTATGGACGGTGCCCACTGCACGACTCCACGTCCACTCGCTGTCGCGCTTTCTCCGTAAATCTGGCAACCGGTCGCTACTACTGCCACCGCTGTCACAGCCACGGCAATCAGCTTGAACTGTGGTCCGCTTTCACGAAACGTCCGTTGCATGATGCCACGATCGGCCTTTGTCGGGTTCTCGGTCTGGAAGTGCCCTGGATTCGACGCTGGTAGACGCCCACCTGCTTCACGGCGAAACCTTCTCCGACAAGCAGAACAGAGAAGAGGCCACCGGTACTTCGACAGCGGGTGGAATCACCGCACACCATCAACTATCTCGAACGGCCATGCATCAATTATCGTGACCACGCTCACCATCAACCCTGCCATTGCCGACTGATTCAGTTCAACTCCGATCACTCGAAACAGAAGAAACGTAGTCACCGAAGCGACACCCGCTGCCGACACCCAAAGGCACCACCGCAACCA
>DASZPH010000053.1:0-19351 GCA_035550375.1 Pirellulales bacterium
GGTGGTCGTCGACGAAGATCGTCGCGGCCTGCGGCTGAACCTGGCGTGCAATGCCTCTAACCGCGAAGAGGCTCTGACCGGCGCCCGTTCGTTCCGTCTGACGGCGGACGAGAGTCTGCTGATCGACCTCGGCCCCGAAGCGACCGCGGCTCAGAACGTTCAGGCCGATGCCCTGTCGAACAAGGTTCCGTACACCAACCGGTTGTTCCGGAACGCCACGTCACGCTCTCAGGGCAGCCTTCCAGCTCCGTCCCTGATGTTGCTCGCAACCCCTCGCATTCTCGTCGTCGAAGAAGAGCAAGCAATCGAATCGAAACCATGACTTTGGTCCAACCGTTTCCAACACGGGGTCGCACTGAGCTTGAGCAGCGCCGTGCTAAAGACGCGGACGTGATCCTTGATCGCCGCATTTCGCAATTGCTCGGCGGAAAAGATTTCGGCTTCTAGCCGGGTGGCAGGTGGCAGTCGTTTTCGCAGGCCAGCCCTTAAACCGCTCTAACTCGATCGAACGAACGATGATCATTGGTAGTCCCGTTTGCCCGAAAACGGAGTTATGCGCCCCTGACTTGAAGCGGTCAACAGGCGTTATGGTTGATTGGGAGGCGGGGAGCGAAGCTTAGCCGAACAACTGCCCCAGCGCTTCGTCCTCATCCACCGCGATATGCAAATACGCCGACGTGACGCTCACGTTCGAATGGCCCGCGGCATCCCGGACCTCGACTAGCGTGCGCCCGCCGGCCAATGCATGGCTCACAAACGTGTGCCGCCCGTGGTGGATGGTTAGTCGGTTGATCCGCTCGAGGCCGAGCACCCGGCAGGCAGTCTGAAATCGCCGGCGAAGCGTATGACGCGACAGCGGCCGGACCTTCGCGCCACGCTGCTGCGAGCAAAGGAACGGGTCTGTCGGGGTAGCGCCGTCGGCCACGCGTTTGGCCTTCCACGCGACGAGGTCGGCAAGCGTGCCCGCGTCCCACCAGAGGGGAACCCAGCGCCCACGGTCGCCCTTGCCAACCTCACGGCGAATCCTGATGTTGGGTCGGCGCGAGGCCAGGTCGACGTCTTCCAACCGCAGTTTGGCGATCTCCGACACCCGTAGCCCGCAGCAGCAGGCCAGGCGGAAGAGGATCAGGTTAAGCCGGCCGTTCCGCGAGCGTTCGGCCTTCTGCTTCAGGTCGATTAGGACTAGTGCGAGTTCTTGACGGGTGAGGATCTTGCCTGGGGCGATCTGCCAGAGGGCGAACTGCATGGGGGGTGGCTCCAGGGCCTGAAACTATCGGCTTTCTGCCGGCCGCGTGACACACATGAGCCATGCGGGCGCGAGGAATGCAAGCGGAACAGCGGAACAAAGGTGCGGCCGGCTATATGGTCTTGTTGTCCCGCCCAAGTAGCCCTCTCAAACCCAGGGCAGAGTTACGTCATGGCGAAGACCGACCAAGTGCCCACACCGCGGGTTAGGTTTCTGCGGGCCGAAGTCTATGGGCCCCGACGGTTGGCACCCTCGTCCCGAAAAGCCCACCATCCCTCATCGGAAGACACGTGGCAGGGAGAGACTGACGACGGGATTGACGGGCGATCCGCTGCGCCGATTTGACACGATCGGCAGCCGCATTTATGATCAAGACGATATGTCTTATTGCTGGGCCGGTGTGGCGATGCGTGACATTCGAAGCCGGCCATTCCCGCAGCAGCCCGAGGACCCGCCGCATGCCATTGGCTCGTTCGAGGTTTTCGGCGGTGGTCCTGGCCGCCACCGGCTTCGTGGTGCCTGCCATCGCGCTGAGCGGGCAGGCTCGGAAGGCAAAAGACACCGCTGCGGCCCACAGGACGGCAACGGAAGATTCGAGGGAGAACAAGCCGGATGGTGCTGCCACGGAGGGGAAACAGCCCGCGGCGAAGAGTCGAAGTGAACTTCTGGCGGCCCAGCGCTTCGAACTGATCAAGCGCCGGGTTGCCGCCGCCGAGATCCGCTCGGACGAGCCCGACTTCCCCACACGCTTCGCGGCGGAACCTATTTTTCGGTACAGCGATCTGGCGCGGGGGCACGTTGCGGCGGCCGTCTGGAAGCTCGGCGACGAGGGCCGGCCGAAAGCCATCCTGTCGACGGAGCTCGATCGGTTCAGCACCGGAAGACCGTGTATTTGTCACGAGTACTCCTCTCTCACGACCACGCGTTTTTCGATCACGCTGGACGGCATGCGCTGGACGGCATGCGCTGGACGCCTACCGGGACTCTGTATCAGTTCAAACCCATTCCCGACGCACCCGCCCCGGAAAAAACGTCGCGGCGCCGGCTGTTCCAGATTCGAGAACTCGCCAAACGATTCGGCGCAAGCGAAGTGGTGAAGAACGAGAAGATTCAGTTGCGGCTGCTGCCGCAACCCGTCGATCGCTACGTTCCTTCGAAGGCCGAGCGTGCCGACGGGGCGATCTTCTTCTTCACCTTCGGCACGAATCCGGAAGTGATGCTGCTGATCGAATCAGACGGCAAGCAATGGAGCTACGCGTCCGGCCGCCTGACCGGGGCGGAGGAGGTGGTCTTGGCGATCGACGAGACCATCGCCTGGCAAGGCGAGCCGTTGCACAACGTACCCGAATCGCCGCACACCGGCAGCGTGGTTCCGATCGAGATTCCCGGCATCTCGGCGGACGGCCGCGAAGTCGAGGAGTGACCGGTTCAGCACGCGACTGGCGCGCATCGATGCGTCGTCCGTATCGATGACCAGATGGTTGTCCTTGACGAGGACGGCAATGGCATCGACATGCGCGTCCTCCGTAGCTACCGCGTCGCCAAACGCCAGTGTATAGCTGGCACGTATCCGCCATTCCGCCCAGGCTACCAACAGACACAACGTGGACGTCATGTCGGAATTCATGGGCGACTCTTTCCCAGGTCGTGCTATATACGAGCCGGTCGGCCTCTGATTCGACGATGGCGACGGCCTCGGCGAAGAGACCGTCGAGGATCGTTTCGACCTTCGTGGCCGGCTTGTTGATACAGGCAGAAATCGTCTCGTGAGGCACTTTCTTGCCGCTGAACTGTGAACCACTGCGCGTAAGACGGATGATCTCAAGTTTCTTCGTTGCCTCGATGATTCCACGAAGCACGTGGCTGCTGTGCGTCGCAACAAATGTGGTCCTCTCTGCTGAGGTGCCGTACTGCCCAATGAAACGACCTAGGGCGTACGCTTGCGGCGGGTGGAGGCAAAGTTCCGGTTCATCGATGTGAACGGCGAATCGTGCAGCCCCGGGAGCAGCGTCTTCAGTTGAGCGGCGCCACGGGCGGTTGCCCGATCTGCGTGCCATTCGGGACGCTGGGTGGGCATCAGGTTTTTCGGCACCCCCCTATCAGGTTTCGGTTTTGCAGGGCTGGGCATCTACGTCAGCGAGCAATTGGAATGCGGAGCGTAACAGTTCGCCCCTCGCGGTCGTACAACATTATGACTGCGTCCCCATTTGTGGTGCTGCTGGCGCCATGGTCGCTTGCCAAAACGGGAGATTTCGATGAAACGGTGGATTTTCTTAGTGGCCGCGCTCTTCCTAACCGCAGCGGACAGCCGCACGTCTTGCGCGGACGAATCGCGAGTCTTTGCTCCGAAAGATGCGAAATTCCTGCTGCGTTTGGACCTTCAAGCCTTCCGTACGACCGCACTTGGCAACAAGCTCATCGAGATCGCCAGGAGCAAGGCCGAACAGGAACTGTCGGCAGGCGCCGAGCAGGGTGGCAGGCCCAATCTTGAAAAGATTCACGAGATGCTCGGATTCGACCCGTTCGCGGAGATCCGTACGGTCCTCGTTTCCGCTTCCAGCTACGACCGGCCTGAGCAGTCGATCTTGGTTTCCATCGGCATGGGCAAGTCAACCGGCAACCTCGAAGGGTTGATTCTGGCCCTGCCGGGATACGCGATGGAAGAATACGGAAAATACACCGTTCACTCGGCAGCCCCCGATAATGACATGCATGTTTTCGGGGCCATTCACACCGACGCTCGAGGGGACAAGACGGTTTTGCTGGCGGCCGAGCGTGACTCAATCACGAGGATTCTCGATCAGCTTGACCGAAAGCCCCCAGGCGACGGTTCCTTCGAATCGCTCAAGCTTGCGAGCGATGAAAAGCCAATTCTCGCGCTCGAAGTTTTCGAATTGCCAAGCGAAATGCTTCAAGACGACCACTTGGCCGGTGCGGCTAAGGTGGTTCGCAGCATATCGCTGCGGATCACCGAGTCGAAGGACAACGTCAACGTCGGGATCTCGCTGGCTGCCGGCACCGAACAGCAGGCGGAGCAATTGCGGCAGATGGCTCAGGGTTTAATTGCCATGATCGAATTCGCACAATCGACTAATCCCGACGATGAAGACCTCAAGAAGGTCCAAAAGGTTGTGCACGACACGAAAGTTAGTCGCGACGGTTCATCGGTGAAAGCCAACCTCACAGTGCCAGTCATCTATTTGAGCAAGATGATTGAAGAGGAGGTCGGTGACCACTAAATGCTTGGCGGTGCGGATGAATCATTGGCGGGACTAAAAGCGATCGACGCAAACGAGTTGGCTCGTCGCGCTCAGGACGGTTGCGCCGACGCATTTTCGGAGCTTACACTCCGTTTTCGTCCTCGCCTGCTGAATCTGCTGTGCGGGCAGATGGGCGCCGCGCATTGCGACGCAGAAGACATTGCTCAGGAATCTTTAGTGCGGGCATTCCAAAACCTGCATCGCTTCGATCATCACTATCGCTTCTCGACGTGGCTTTTCACGATAGCAGTTCGAATGGCGCGCGACCATGCCAGAAGCCAACGACGCCGACCGCCGCACGTGGGCCTCGACGAAGCGCAGTGCCACTCAAGAGAGCCTGAAATCAGTGAGCGCAGCGAGCGTCTGGATGCTGTCGACAATTTGTGGCAGACCGCCAGGCGCGTCCTGACCGATCCCCAATACACCGCCTTGTGGCTGCGATATGCAGAAGACCTATCTCCCGCCGAAATCGCGCAGGTTATGAGAAAGTCGCGAATTGGCGTCCGCGTTCTATTGCACCGTAGCCGATCTCGATTGATCGCCGAACTCACAAGAGAAGACGCCAGACGCCCGGCTCGCGGCAGACAAACTTAGAAAGGGGGGGTAAAGTGTTTCACCGCATCGCTCGATGGCTGATTAGCAGGTCAATTGACGAGGATCGAAGCGTACCCCACTGGTTGCGTAGCTGGATCGACCGTAACGAAGGGTTGAAAGACTTCGAAACCATGTCGCGGCAGATTGGTCGTCAATTGAAGAGCGACGCCCGCGAATGGATTTCGAGCCAGGCATTGCCAGGCCGCGTCGAATCGGTTTTGTCGCGTCGACTTTTCACTCCGAATGCCGTGTCGTTGGCGAGGGTGCGAATTATGCGTCGGTCCGTGGGCGCGATGATACTCGGTACGACTGGGGTCGCCGCTTGTGCCTGGTTTACCATCGGTCACTTCCGATCGCATTCGGACCAGGTGAAACAGTCTGATGCTGAAGGGGGTCGTCCCATCGCGGAAGCGCATCCGACAGGGACTATCACGTCGGCCGACCGTGAGTGGCTGGCAACGGTATGGAGAAGAAGTCGAACGAAATTGGGCCAACTACAGGCGAGAGCCACAAGTCTTCCTGGCGGAGCCGAAATATTGAACTTGCCCAGCCGTTCGGCAATCATGCAACCAGCCCAAGTCGTGGCCTCGACCACAGGACGCGCACTGGCCATGCTGGATCGAGGAATAGATTCAGAACAAAAGCAGTTGACGTCGGACGCACGGGCCGCGTTTTCGTTTTTTGCCCATCGGTTGCCTGCTAGCTTGGCCAAGCTCGTCGGTTGGACCGAGCGGAAGTAATCTCCCCCGCAGATCGAGCATTCCCATTGATTGACGCTATAGCGACGTGTCAGAATTGCGGCTTGTTCACGTCTTGCCAGATTCGCAGGTGCTGCCGTGAGGATGTCGTCGCAAGAATTCGCTCGACGCCGAGCGATCGTCGGATGGGCCCTAATCGTGCTACCTTGGGCCGTGTCGTTCTGCGATGGGCCGTATTGCGACGAGGTGGTGGCCTGTGCGGCCGACGCTGCGGACGATGATAACGACCGGGTGGCCTGGCTAAAGGACCACGCCGTTGCCTTGCGGTCGATCGATCCCAACGACCGCGACTATTCCGACTTGCAAGGTTTCCGCCGGGCGATCGGCGAATCGCGCGTCGTCATGCTGGGGGAGCAATCGCACGGCGACGGCGCGACGTTTCTCGCCAAAACGCGTTTGATCCGCTTCCTGCATGAGGAATGCGGTTTCGACGTTTTGGCTTTTGAAAGCGGCCTGTACGACTGCCGTAAGGCTTGGCAGCTTCTGCGGGCCGGCGAGGTGCCTGCGCATAAAGCCTTCGCCGCGGGCGTGTTTGCGATCTGGTCCGAAAGCCAACAAGTTCAGCCGCTCATCGAATACCTGCACGATCAGGCGCGAGGTGCCCGGCCGTTAGAACTCGCCGGCTTTGATTGCCAGTTCACGGCGGAAGCATCGCGAAAGTACCTGCCGGATGAACTGATGGCCTTCCTGGGCAAATTGCCCCAGGCAGCGCTGGATGCCGAACAAACAACGGCCGTCGTCGACGCCTGTCGGGTGCTGGCCACCCCGCCCGCCAAAATCGACGACAGACATAGGCAAGCCTTCGCCGCCTGCCTGAAGGCGCTTGAGATCGGCACGCCGCCAGCGGGAGTCGAACCGTCCGATTATGACTTTTGGAAGCAGGTGATAAAGAGCACGGCGGCCTACGCCGAGGGACAGCGGTATCTTGCGTCCCCATCGTTCGACGACAACCAATCGTACACCAACGTTCGCGATCCTCAGATGGCCGACAATCTGGTGTGGCTGGCCCGATCGGCGTATCCGCACCGCAAGATCGTCGTTTGGGCAGCGTCCATGCACCTGACCCGCAATCCGTCCGAGGTAAAACTCCTCCACAAGGTTGAAGGGCAGCCCGTCGAATCCTGGGAGTCCGCCACGCATTTCGACAACGTCGAGACGATGGGGCACGTCGCCTGGCGCAAACTATCGAGCGAGACGTACAGCGTGGCATTCACGGCGGCCGAGGGCGACTTCAAACTGGCCTGGTGGAGCGAGGCGAAGAAGCTCGATCCCATCGTTCCGCATTCGCTTGAAGCTCTGCTGAGTGCAGCCGGCTACGAGCACGCGTTCCTCGATTTTAGGCACCGTGACAAAGACGGGGCCTGGCTATCTCAGCAGTTGGCGTCGCGGCCGTTGGGGCACGCAGACTCGCGGGCGGATTGGACGCAGGTGTTCGACGGTCTCGTGTTCACGCGGACGATGACGGGGAGCGATCGCGTGAAACGACAGGGCAATTTGAAACCGCATGATATTGCCGATCCGGCGGTCGCAGCCGAAGTGGCGCGGTTCCAAGGCGATTGGGTGATGGCGTCCAACGAGAGCAACGGGATGAAACTGCCGCCTGCGCGACTTCAGGCCTACCGTCGCTCCGTCAACGGCGACGCCTACACGATCACGATTACCGACGTTTCGGGCATGAGCACGATTCGCGGCAGGTTCGCGCTGCATCCTGAATCAAATCCCCCCGCGATCGACGCCGAGCCGGAGAACGGCGATTTGATGCTCGGAATCTACAGGATCGAAGGCGATGAGCTGACGCTCTGCCTATCGCTACCCGGCGAATCCCGCCCAACGACCTTTGCCGCAGGCGCAACGACGCGCACCACGATGACCACATGGTCGCGGGCCAAACCGGCGGAAGCCCAACAAACCGTCGCGGAGCAGATCTCCGCCGCCAAGAAGGAATTTCGCGAAAAGCAAATGGAATGCGCGGGCCGGCGTCAAACGGCCAAGGATGACGACGAGAAGTCGAAGATCCGCGACGAAGAACTGGCCGCCGCGGCCACGATGACGGCAAAGTATGTTGATATCCTCAAGCAACACCCCGACGACAAGGACCTGTTTCCGGTGCTGCTGTGGCTGGCAGATTCCAAAGAACACGCCGAGCGGGTGAACGAACTCCTCAGCAAGCACCACCTCGACAATCCCCAAATCGGCGTGCTTTGCCTGGCGATCGCGCCGCGGGGAGGACTACGGGCCGAGCGACTCGCTCGGGAAGTACTCGAGAAGTCGCGGTCGGAGGAAGCTCACGGGGTCGCCTTGTTGGCGCTGGCGGAGATGCTCCTAGCACGGGCTCATTTGCCCGACACGAACCCGGAAGAGAGCGAACGCCTTTGCGGCGAGGCGAAGGAAGCCCTCGCAGAAGTCGTACGAAGCTACCCCGGTTTCCCGGCCCTCCGCGGAACGTCGGGCGAAAGAGCGACTGCGGTTCTCTTTGAGCTGCAAAATCTGGCCGTGGGCAGCAACGTGCCTGACCTGGAGGGCGAGGACCTGGAGGGCGTTTCCTTTCAGCTCAGCGACTATCGCGGAAAAGTTGTACTGCTCGACTTCTGGGCTCACTGGTGCGGGCCCTGCATGGCGATGGTGCCCGACGAACGCGCGCTGGTAGAGCGGATGGCCGGGCGGCCTTTCGCACTTATCGGGGTCAACGGCGATCAACCCGGCGACGATCTCAAGAAGAAGAACGAAGAACACGAGATCAACTGGCGGTCATTCAAGAACCAACCTCGCCCGGATGCTCCCTCCATCTCTGACCGGTGGAATATCCAAGGCTGGCCGGCACTGATTCTGATGGACCGGAACGGAATCATCCGCGCCAAATGGGTTGGCTCACCCGGCAGCGACGTGCTCGACGAGCAGATTGAGGCACTCGTCAAGGAGGCAGAAGTTAATTGAGTTCTCGAAGCCTCTGACCTGGCCCCTTTTTGCCTTCTCACCGAATGCGACTCGCCACGAGCAACTCCTGCGTCATCAATCCGTAGGCCCCGCACCGAGAGGCGACGGGGGCTCCTCCGATGCAAATCAAGCTTTCCGAATCTCAAGATCCTCTGCTTACGCGGCGAGATTTCCTGCAGGGAGCCGCGGTGAGCGCGACGGCCGCGCTGCTCGCTGCCGCCGAAACAGAAAAACCGGTCGCACCTCCCTTCCTGCCCGGCAGCGATTGGCCCATGTATCGGCACGATCCGGCCCTGTCGGCTGAATCGCCGATTACGGGCGGCCTCGCGGAAGCGCCATCGGTAGCGTGGTCGGTCGATCTCGGAGGACCGAAGGTCCCTTCGGAATCCGTCGTCGTGCGGGACGTGACGGGCGACGGCCACGATGATTTCCTGGCGCTCAGCGCCGACTCGATCACCTGTCGAGACAGCCGAGGCCAACTTCGCTGGCAACTCGACAACTTTTTTAACCCCGCCATTCTCGCAATTCTCGATTTTGCCGGCGACGGCTCCCGCGGAATTCTGCTCACAACATCTCGCACCGGGAAACTGAACACCTATCTGGTCAACGGTCGAACAGGCAAAGCCATTCACCTTTGGCTTGATGAAAACAACTTTGGCGGACACCAGCGGATAGGCAAGCTTCTGCCGGATGTGCCCGGCTTTCAGATTGCCGCTACCTCCAGCGGCCAGACGCCGCCGTCGCCGCACGGAGGCGACGTTCGCCTTGTGAGCTTCGAACACGGTCTCGATCAACCCAACTTCCGTGTGCGAGAGCACGTGAGCGGGGTCTTCTACTCCCCCCTGATCCTGATTGCCGACCTGGATGGCGACAGTAAAGACGAACTCGTGGTGATCAGTCACGAGCAGATCTGGGCGTTTGATCCATCGAGCGGCGGAAAGAGATTCTACGCTCCCTACGGCTCGTCCATTCGCACGTACATGGCGACTGTCGCGGCGGTCAAGCTGCGACCCGACGACGCTTACCCCGCGTTGGTTATGATTAACCCATCACTCCCAGGCTTGAAGGCGATTTGCCAAGACGGCCGGACGTTTGCCCGCGAGCTTTGGAAAGTCGTCATCGGCGGCCAGGAAGACCAATATCAGCGCCGCGTCACGCTTGCTCCCGCGGGCACGAGCCTGGTGTACGACCCGGATGGCGACGGCCGCTACCTGGTGTTCGTCTCGATTTCCAACGAACACGGCAACGGCGAAACGCAGCTCGTGATCTTCGACGCCCTCACGGGCGGGCGCATCGCGGAACTGCCCGACGCGCAGGTCTTGGCAGCGGACGATTTCGACGGCGACGGCAAACAAGAGCTTCTACTGCGACGCGGCGCCAGTTTGCAGATCGCGCGCTGGAAGGAAAGCAGCCTGCAAATCGTGTGGGAAGAGGAGAACGTCCAGCCGGTGCTGCACACGCTGTCCCCCGAGGGCGACCTGCGTCTGACGAGCGGCAGCAGTCCCCTGGCCAAAGGCAACGCCCCGGTCTGGCGAGAGAAAGACGGAGGCAGCGATTTCCTGCTGCGATTTTTGGACGGCGTTCACGCTTGCCGCCTTCGCCCACATGGTGCCGAGGGCTCCGAAAAGCTTGAAAAAGGAGCGGCCATCACCCAACACGAAGCCCTAGGCAACGTTCAAGCGAACCCGTCGGAGCGTCTGGTCTGGGATGGCGCGAAGCTCGCGATGCTGGTGGACGGACGAGAGGTCTATCATTACGTTCCACCGGCCCCCACGACGTATTTAGCTCCGCCGCCGCTGGTCGCTGATCTAGCGGGCAAGCGGCAGATTCTGGTTCGCGACTCGGCGGGACAATACCTGCTGTGTTCGCCGGAAGGGAACACACATCGCGTTTTTTTGCCGCGGACGTACGAGCGGCCGGAGCTTTTCGTCGACCCCATCGTTGCGGGACCATTCATTTGCGACATAGACGGCGACGGCAACAACGAAGTGATCGCCACGATCGAAGACGCAGCGGGCCGACCGGCTTGCGTTATCCTCGACGGGAACGGCGAAGAGAGGCGGCGGATTAACCTGCTGCCGGGCATGACGACCCTCAACCACGGTCCAACCGGCCGGCTCGGCCCAGGACGCGGACGGTGGATCTTGCTCCGCATGACGGGTTTGTCCGCCGACAACGAGCGGCGCTTCCTCGTGGTTGCCTACGACGGGCGAAGCGGCGAACAATTGTGGGTCCGCAGCTACTACGGCACATACGGCGCGAACCCGGTCGTGTTCGCGGCACATGTCCCGAGCGCGGTGTTCGATTACGACGCGGACGGCGCCGACGACTGGCTGGTATGCTCCGAGAACTTCTACGGCATCATCAACGTTAGAGAGAATAAGGACGTCGTTGGTCCTGTCATCTTGTCCGATGCGGTGGCGGGACATTGGACGGCATACTCGTTTCCCTCGGTCGGCGGTACGAAAGGTGGCGGGAAACCGGCTGTCTTTCATCACGGGGCATTCAGCCTGGCGATGATCACCGACCTCGAAGGGCGGCCCCTGTGGCACTTCGGAATGACACGCGACACAGCGGGCAAATGGGGTCAGTTCGTCGATGTCGATGGCGACGGCCGCCGCGAGGTCATCCATGTTCAACCGGACGGGGTGCTACGCTGTTTTGCGCCCCGCCCATCGGCCCATTGCCCTAGTTGTCTCCTCGATGCGACGGCCGCGGACGACGGCGAACGGTGGCAGCTCGATATGGGGCGACCCGTAAGTAGGTTGATTGCGGCCGACCTCGATGGCGACGGCCAGATGGAGGTGGTCTTTGGCGGCGAGGACGGAAAGCTGCACGCGCTGGGCGAGCGCGACGGCAAACCGCAACGGCTCTGGTCGATCGCGTTGGGCCGGCGCGTGGGCGAGCCCGTGATCGTCGATCTCGACGGTGACGGACGGCCGGAGATTCTCGTCACGGCAGAAGACGGGAAACTCTATTGCCTGAAAGGACAGTGATTGCCACCGCCTCAAGATCGACCGCCAGGCCGGCTCTCCTGGTTGCTGAGCGTGGTCGTTCGGCGACTTGGCGTGATCGACCGAAGTCGATCTGCACCGGACCGGCCCCCGACGCGCAAACCGCCTTACGTCGATGAAACCGATCGCAGTTCCAGCAGCGAGCGATGCGCAGAGCCAGTTCCACGTCGTCCGTGGCTGCTTTTGATTTGCTCATTCCGGCGGTCTCGTGTCACTCGTTGGCGCAGGAGAGGAGTTCATGAGCCTCCACATTCGGTCGTGATAGGTCTTGCCGAGAAAGCTCGCCCATAATTGCTTCTGACGCGAGGTCAGGACGGCGAGTGCCCGGCCGAGGTTCGCTCGCGGAATTTTCGTGGCCACGTAGAAACGCCGCTCCTTCTCCTCATTCTCGACTTGCCGCTTGGTCTCATCGACGATGGCGAGACGCCTAACGTTTGAGCTCACCCCCTCGCGGAAGCGGGACAAGCCCGCTGTAGCGAGTCGGGTGCAACGAAGGGTTAGGCCTCACGGATGTAGCGAGGCGCTTGGGCGTGTTGCCTGTCCGAAGTTCATGGCAATGAAGAAAGTAGATGCAGACAGGACCTCCTCGTTCGCATTGGGCTGCGACCTCGCCGGTCAGCTCTCGGGGTCGTACCCGAACTCGCGGAGTTCCTGCGAGCAGCGGCAGGCTTTGGCGATCTTCGCGGCCCATTGGACGGCGGCTTCGCGCGACGGGAGTTCCAGGACACAGAAGCCGCCGTCGAACTCCTTGGTCTGCGGGTAGGTCTCGTTCGTGACGGTGCCGTCGGCGGCGACCATCAGCGGCGCGACGTCCTCGTTGATACCACCGCCGAACACATAGACGCCGGCATCCTTCGCCTCGCGTATGACCGCGTGTGCCGCTTCGCCGACGGCAGCCATGTATTCGTCAGAGATGTCCATCGCCGATCCGGGGAAGGAGATAAGGTACTTCGTCATCGTTCGGTCCTCCGGGTGTGAGTTTCGGAATTGGGTGTGAGGCCTAACGTCACAGCTCACCAAGGGAGCGAATGGGATGGCTATCGCTCTCAGTAAGGCGGAGGAATTTCGCCAGCGGTGTCGTTGTTAGATGTTCGGTCCTTGGGGTAATAAGGCGCCGTCACAATATGGGCAAAACAGTTGCTCCCAGCGCCGCTGGTCGCACGCTTTGGAGAAGCAACCTAGCAGGCTTGTCGGATCGAGCGGGATCGACTGGCGGCAGTTGCGACAAGCAATTGTCCGCGGCAGTTCGCATCCGCACGTTGCACAGAGATGTAGGGCCCGCGAACCTCTTGCGACGGCCAATAAGACGCGACCGGTGATCTCCAAATCGCTGAGCCGTCGGCACCAAAGATCCAAAAGTTCAACACGAGACAATCGCCACTGAGGTCCGAGCTGCGGGTCGTGTAGAACAACTTGATTCTCGTCGATTGCAACCAGGACGGAATAGTGTCCGGCCGGTGTGGCGTTGCTGAGCCGGTGATTGAGAATTGCCCGGATGTTCTGTGCGGCACACTCGCGCAACATCTGCCATGGGTCGAGCGCTTTAATCGTCAACGCGGAAAAGCCAAGCCGTAGGGCGTCGGCGCAGAGCAGCCAGGTTTTGGTTCGTGCCGAGGGGCCCGGTCCCGGACAAGCGGTGCGGGGCCAGATCTCCTCTTGAGAACACGGTACGCCAAAGGACTCATAGATCATGGCCAACGCGGCGGCACCGCAGGCATCGCGGTTAATCTGGCGTTGGTAGGGAATGTCGAGGACCAACATCGGTTTATGCTGTCGGCACGGCCGGCGCAAGGTAGCCTTCGCAAACTCCAAGGCGGCCAAGCCATCTCTTCGCGAGTCGTTGCCGCAAGGCAGCTAACAGTTGAGGTGAATGACGCCCCCTTTGAAATGCATGTCGCTCTCGGTTTGGACTCGCAATTCGTGGCCCGTGATGTGCAGGTCGCCGCCACTGTGCAAGTTCGTGCCTTCGGTCGAGTTGACCGAAAAGCGGCGGCAATTGACCGCGACGCTTTCGGGCGATTCCAGTTCTAGCCGTGCCGCCCTCAATTGCAAGATCGGTCCATCCTTAGTCAGCGTGATGCGGATTTCGACCTCGCCAGCGGGCGAGCGAACGAGGAGCTCTTCTTGTTGATCGACGATTTTCACCACGATCAAGCGTCCCGAGGGCAGGACCGCATCGCGAAGAACGTCGGATCGGTTGCATCCCTCGGGATGACGATCGGCAGTGCAATCGATAGCTATGGCTTCATTCATCGCGGACACCTGTGTCGTCGCTACGGCCCAATCAAGACGAGCGGAAATCCAATGACGATCAGACCGCCGTGCGCGGTTGGGTCGAGCATGCGCGCGGCCGGTTGACCCCCGATCTGCACCAGGGGCGAGCCCATGACAATCACATCGGGCGGACCGACACAGACGGCCATGTCACCCATGCGTGCCGCCGGTTGCCCGCCGATCAGCACCAACGGATAGCCGGGTGGCAAGATGGGCCCGCCCACGTGAGGCACGATGGCGGTGACCATGGGGCAGACGTGCATATCGCCTACGCGAGCGGCGGGCATCGGCATGTTTGTTTTCCGCAAGACGGGGAATTAACGGATCTCAACAAAGAACTACAAAGGTACGATTGTCTTATGCGCCGGCTTCGATCGCTGCCAATCTTCTGCCGCCTCCTCGTATGGCTGTGGTGTATTTCGTGGCGCCTGCTTCAACCCGAAGCGCGCGAGCAGCTCGTCGCGCAGGGCATCGCTCAGTTCGGCACTCATCGGCGGAATCGGCGGCGTCTTGGCCTTACCGGCGGCGACAGCGGCGATCTGCATTCGTGCGGCTTGCTTAGCGCGTGCCGCGGCCACTGCCGCCTCATTGGCTTTCGCAGCGGCCGCCGCCTGGGCTTGCGCCTCAGCCTGCTTGGCTTTCAAGATGTCGATTTTTGAAAGCACCTCGGCGTTTTGTTTCTGCGTCGCGGCAACCTCGGTTCGAAGGGTCGAGTAGGCCTTGGGGAACGCCTGCATGGCTTCGCCGTGCAGTTGCTGCAGACGTGCCGCCAGCGCGATCATGTATTGCCGCATCCCTTCGTCCTGAACCGTGTCGATCTGCTTGACGAAGGTCGCGTGGAGCTCCGTCACGCCTTGTGACATCTTGGCGAGCTGTTCAAGTGGTTCCATGGTCGGGTTCCTTGATCTAAGGCCGCGGCTTAGGCCGGCAACTTCCAACGGTTGTTACCCTGTGCAACGTCGAGCGCCAGCGAAAGGAATCGCCGTTGCCGTCGTTGGAACTGGGTCTTGTCGCCCAGGAAACCGGCCATCATCACGGCGTTCGCTACGGTTTGCCCGGTCAGTTCGGGCGGTGGCGGCACCTTGGGTTGATCGGGCGGGTTCAGGCTCATGTCGCTGAAAAACGCGGCCATCGCCAGACAACCGGCCGCCGTTTGCATTTTGGCCGCCTGCCCGGCGACGCCCGCCGCGCGACGATTCTCTTCGCTGGGATCCTGAACCCACTGCACTGCGCCGGCAAGCGCCGATTTCATTTCGTCGGGGGGCTCGTCGGGCCTTATCGTCAGCCATAGGCAAAGGCAGCCCCACCAGACGGCCGCGCGCTTGGGTAGGGCCTGGGCCATAAAATGAATCGCGTCGACGTACTGTTCCTTGTCCCACAATAAATCCAGGAATTGTCGCGCGGTCAGGTCCTCGCGAAGCAGCTTTTGGCCGCCGTCGGTAAGCAAGGCCTTCTTGCAGATCTCGGCTGCCGAGCGCGGCCGGGGCGGATTCTGTTGTTGTGGCATGATTCTCTTGCCTCAGGTGACTCGCTATGGTGGTTTATTCCGTTGTGTGTTCCCCAGGACCGATGATGTGCTCGCCGACGATGTGTTGATGCTGGACGCCGCCGATGGTTATCGTCTGTCCGCGAAACAGAGGACTGTCGGGAAACGGAGGATAGGCCGGCATCAAGGGCGCGGTGGCCATCGAAATCCCTTGCTCATGCGCCTCGGGTGTCATCGTCTGTACGGCGCCGCCAGCGGGGCCCGCGGAGACCATGCTGATTTTTGCGTCCGGCGTCAGTTGAATGATCGCCACAGGCGCCCCCGGACCGCTGGTCGTTTGCAGGCAGATGGTGCCGTCCGATTTCATGATCAGCCGGCCGGTTCCACACGCCAGGACGAGTTCCTTGGAGGCGTTGATGAGCACGCTCCCATTATCCTTGGTGCCCTCCGCATCGATCACGATATCCGACCCCTTCCCCTTCTTGGCGTCGTCGTCGTCCGGATCGCGAACGGCGACGATTCTGACGCCCGGTCCGACGAAGGCGAGCTCGTTCGAATGGGAGTCGATAAAGGTGCTCGTCGACGACCTCGTCGACGACAGCATGTCGCTCGGCTTCATCAACGCGGAAAGCAATAGGCTGGCCGACTCCGTTACGTTTTCCGTGGCCTGTTTGACGTGCAGCGCCGAATTCTGCGGGCTCTTCAGACCCTGACTCACAAGTTGCAGTGCCTCCTGAGACAAACCCTTGCCGGGGAACAGTCGAGCGGCGCCTTGCTCGAGCACAACAATTAGTCCCCATACCAATCCGATGATCCAATTCGTCTCGGACCCCAAATCGTCGCGTTCGTTGGCGTACTGGGTTGACTTCTGAATCTGCGACGCTTTTGTCGATAGGACGATTCCGAGAACGGCAGCTAGCATCGCCAAAGTGTGCACCGCTATGCCGATGGCCGTCTCCCACGCGGTGCCACCCGTATAGATCATGGGATTGGTCGCATAGTTGATCAGTGGTCCTCGCGTCACCTGACTTCCGACTCCATAGAAGAGTTGCAGATTATTCCCATAAGTCGTCTGAAGCGAACCGTTCACTCCAAACAGCTCCACAACGGGCCCCAGCCCGGGAACGGCGTCGGCGACAAGACTCACCGGATCGAAAACACCCTGAATGTTGGTGCCATAGACCCATTGCAAGTTGTTCGACGGAAGAAGACTGCGCGAGACCATCTGGACATTGTCACCGAAGATGTATTGGTACTGGCCGGTTTTCTCGACATGCGAGTCCCCTGGATGCCAGGCCGCGATGACGATGTCTTGCAACAGCCCGCCGCCGCCGCCACTGCCCTTGGGCAATCCGAGGTTGCCAACCACGCGAAAGTTCGTGGCAGGCATGAATTCGTGTTGCGTGTGCTCGTTATGAATGGCAACGTACTTCTCGGAGTGCAGTTGCAAGTACTCGTCACCCTGCTCGTCGTCGAAGAGGATCTGATTGTAGTTGCGAGTGGCCGCTCCTCGGATGGTGCAGGACTTGATGCCGGCGAGCACGCCGGCCTTGGGCAGCTCATAGGGAGGCATGTGCGTGTCGTTGTAGACACTGCCGATCACCAAGGGACGATCGGGATCGCCATCCTCGAACGCGACCACGACCTCTTGACCGACGCGTGGCCAGAAAAACGAACCCCAACCATTGCCGGCCCAGAGTTGACTTACGCGCAGCCAGCAAGAGCTGTCGGCGTTGAGCTTGCCGTGGCGATCCCAGGGGAACTGCACCTTGATGCGGCCGTATTTGTCTAAAAACAGATCCTGGCCCGGCAGCCCTACGACGGTCGCCGTTTGCGTTCCAGAAATGACGGGCTTGGGCGTAGATCGCGGTGGGCGGTAAGGAAGCCCGATAGGGATACCCGTGAAGCGATTCTCATACTCGTACAGCGGTTCGCTGCCGCTGCGATAGGCGTCACCCAAGCGAGCCGAGTGCTCGATGCTGATCAGCAGGTATTTGCCGTCGGCGTCGAAGTGGCGCGTGAGCGAGAAGCGATGACCGGACGCGAACTGCTCGCAGGAGCTGTGGCCGAAGATCTGCACGGCGGTGGCGCTTTCTTGTTCCATGCGGATCTTGGCGGTCCGCTTTCCGTCTGCAAAAATTTTCGTCATTTCGGCCGGCCGAGGTCCGCCGTTTTTGTCGACGCCATCGAACCGCTGGGCAAAGCCGCCGGGGTATTCATAAATCTCCAGCTTGTCGTTGCCGCCTGCGGTTAGTTTGTGCTCGACGTTGCCGGCCGTGACAGTCTTTTGGATCGGCCATTGAGACTCCAGGCTCTGCCCGGTGAGCTCAAAGCAATGATCGAACAGCGTGTATTTGCCCGCACGTACTTCTTGTGACTTCCTCCACTCGGTCACCCGCCGTTCCTTGCGCAGGCCGCCCTCGATCTCGTCGTAGATCACGGTGACGGGGTCGGCAACGTCCGGATGCTGCAAAGGGTCGTCGCAGATTACAAGCTTGTGGCTGTCGGCCGTGTGGTCGAAGTAATAGTAGATTCCTTCTTCTTCCATCAGCCGACTGGCGAAGGCGAAATCGCTTTCGCGATACTGCACGCAATAGTCGCGGGGCTGGAAGGTGCCTTTGATCTGCACGTCGAACTGCAGACCCGCGAGCACCTGCTTTAAGATGTCGGGAACCGTAAGGTGCTGAAAGACCCGGCTTTGAACGTTCTTGCTCCAGAGCCAGAGTTCGGGCACGAGCTCGCCTCGAAAATGCATGAACTCGGCGTCGCGGCCGCCCTGTTCGAACCGTCGAATGATGCCGTTGAAATAACGATTTCCGCCCGTCGGCAACGTTAACTGGATCGTAGCACGCTGACCGACAACGCGATCGAAGGCAACGGAGGCATCCTTTTTTGCGAGGAGCTCAAGCTGGAACTCGAAGAGCTGCGAGATCGCCTCGCGTCCCTGGATGCCGACGAGGAGCAACACATCCTTTCCCAGCGGCGTCGTCACCGCCAGCGGACGATGGGTCTGCGTGTAGGTCGCCATGGAAGCTACTTGTCCTCGCGATCACCATGCCTTGACGATTCAGTCGCCCCCCCAAACGTGCCGGCGGTGATCTGCCAAGGGCAGGGTCGTCGCAGCACGGAGGGCCGTGTTCCGGGCAATTCCGGTCAGAATGGTTTGCCCGGCTCCCTCTGTCTCTAGCGCCATCCGTTGAGCAAACGCACGGCTGGCCGGATTTTTTTTGTGCTGCCTGGCCGGCTTTCCTCAGGGCCGCACGCTTCGCGTTCACGTTCCAGCCCCCGCACCCCCCCGACAAGGTTGGAACGCCCGGCGTCTCGTCGAAACGTGAACCATTGGGGCCGGCAGTCTGGCACCACGGTCGGCAATAGCGCAGCCAGGCAGCGATCGTGCGGAGGTAGTCTATTATTCCTTACATGAGCGGCAGGAAAGAATCGCCACAAGCCATTGATTCAAGGATAGTTGCGGCAATCCACAGCCGCGGGCGTGGTTCTGTCTTCGTTCCGGCTGACTTCCTCGACATCGGCAGCCGCGAGGCGGCTGACGTTGCCCTCCACCGGCTCGTCCGGCAGGGGACCATCCGTCGCCTTGCCCGTGGCGTGTACGATTTCCCGAAAGAGCACCCGACCCTCGGACTTCTCGGTGTCGGCGTCCACTACAACCTCAGTGGATTGAAGCATGCGCCGCGGGCTCAAGGCGAGCCGCAGAATTCCAGGCTTGACCCGCCCTCAATCAGCGGCGTCATGCGCCAACTGCGGGGTGATAGGAACGGATTGCCTGG
>DASZPH010000054.1:0-6247 GCA_035550375.1 Pirellulales bacterium
CGCCGATTGGCGCTCCTCCTTGAAAAATACCGCCACGACCCCGCCCGACTGCAATCGTTCTTTCGGATCGCACGACTCCCTATGTAGCGCCGCCTTGAAATTTGGATCTGTGAGGCTCATTAACTACCTAGGACTCAATAGTCCTCTCTGGCATTTGCATATCAACGTTCTCCTTTCCTGTTCCTCTGCAACCGGCGTCAGCGGCCTGGTCCCTCTCGTCGGATCAAGGGGCTTCGCAGAAACGCGGGCGCCTTCTTGCTGATCCACTCTGTGAGCGCCGTGCGTGAGTCGAACTCGACGACCTCGATCGTGTCGATCGTCGGCCCTGTTTCGCCTACTTTTGTCATTTCATCGTCGCTCATCTCGCGGACCCACAGCACCCGGTGCCTTTGGAGACCGGCGTGAGTCAGATTGATCGCCCCTTCATTCAGCGGCTTGGCGAGATTGCTGCCCTTAATCAGCACGAGATGCACCACGTCCGAATTGAATTGCAGCAACAGTCCTTCCGACGGGTTGTATTGCCAGGGTCCCATCGACCGATAGGGGAACCACATGCTGTTGCCGTCCCGGAAGCGGAATTCGATCGCCGCCGACTGGTCGCGGAGTCCGCGAAGGTAGCCAAAGGCTCCGCATGACGCTTCCTCGTGATCTCCGTCCGCGTCTTTGGACTGCAATATCCCGGTCAAGCCCGGTGCGGCCCCGCCCCGTTTCAACCGGTCCTGATGCGTGCTGTCATCCGGCATGGTCCAATCCTCGGTCCTGGCTCATTGCATCCCGCTCCGATCCAAGCTGACCAGGAAGGTCACAACCCCAACCCGCCGGAGCGGGTTTTTCTTGCGCCAACCACTCGATCCTCGGCCTTCAAGTAGCAGAGACCGCCAGGCTTCGTCAGGGAAACGCCGGCGAGAGCATGCCGGCCAATCATGGCTCATCATCGGCGCATGAAAAAGGCCCGCTAGCTGCCTAGCCCCGACCGTCGGCCGCCAGACGAGTGAGACGAAGTGCTGCTCGAAGTGGTCGATCGCCAAAAAAGGAGGCGCGTCGTGAAGATCGAGGACACGCTTGCACCAGTCAAATACCGCTACTGCAGCAAACACATCGTCGTGATGACTCGGTTCGACCAGGACGTTGAAAAGTCTGTCGAGGAGCCGTGGCGCTATTTTGCGATTTCCGCGTTCGTCATGTCGTTCGAAGACCGGTGGTTCCTCGCGACGGCCGGCCACATCATCAAGAACATCGAGCAGAAGCGGTGACTTGCTCGGCGGCTTAACGCCCGCGTCATGGACTGGCGTCTTGACCTTCCGCCAACAGAATCTCTCGGCACGCTCTTGTCCGCAACGCCACGACCCCTTGCACGAAGCAGCCTTCCTCGTTGGGTAGCGTATCGCTTAGAATTGGCTTTCTAACTGATTGGCGATACGCCAGATAGCTTTCCACCGCCACCTAACAACTTACCACATGGTCGCCATGAACCGACGATTGCAGTTCAGCTTGCGAACACTACTTGCAGCGATGCTGTTCGCTGCGGCGTTCTTTGGCGGGATGTCTGTTCAAAAGATCCGCGACAGGCCGGTTGATCTCGGGCACCAAGTGCTGGGCGGAAAGGGGGGCAGAATTGAAATTGAGACAGCAGAAATGCGAGATGGCACAAAATGGTATAGGATGGCACCGGATGGTGAGATGGTACTCTCGAATGCACCTACCGAAGACGGTCGCGAGCTCGTGGACCATCTCACACTGCCAGATGGATCCCGTTGGCAGAAGGTCGGCGGCGCCACCAGGCAACAATCGCAGCGATGACATCTCTTCTTCTTGAGCGTTTCCGCAAGCTGTTTTTTGGTGGCTCAACTGGGTTTTGAATGGGTAATGGTCAAATTGCCGAGGTTTGGCGTGGGTGGTTGGCAGCATAAATCCGCCAGCGACGCCGGTCACGAGCAACGACGTGTAGGAGCGACCGAAGGCACCGGAGCATGGCGGCCGGCAGCGAGCGGTTTCCGTAGAATGCCTTATTTTGCCAGCCGCCGCGAAGGAAACGGGCAATGCCGCAGGGAGCTGGGGTCCCAACGTGCTTGCTCGTGACCGGCGCAGCGATCCTGATTCTCCTCAGGTGGCCCCTCAGTTGGGTTTGCGAACTCTGCCCACTGGGAAACCCGTAGTGCGTTCATCGTCAACCATCTCGATATCCGCCACCCGGACGACGCCGGTTCGAAGCTGCCCAAGGCCTACCTGGGCCGATCGAGCTCGTCTTGATCCGCGGTCGTCGAAGTTCCAGGCAACAGATGGTGGACGATGCCGCTGGCCGTGTGGAGGTGGATGTCGAGGTGCCGACGAGTGGTGTACTGGTGGTCGCCGACACTTGGTATCCAGGGTGGAAGGCATTCGTGGATGGCGTGGAAGTAACCTTATCGCATGCGCATGGCGTCTTTCAAAGGATCGCCATACCTGGTGGACGGCATAGGGTGGTGTTGAGCTATGCACCGGTGACCGAGGCGAGGATCTCGGTGATCACCGAAGGTGGCGCCCATCGGCGAGCTTGCGCCGCGGCAACGGAGTGGTAGGCAAGAAGTTGCGCTTCTCTGCCCCCGTCCCTGTTCGGCCGCCCGCCAATGAACGCAGGCTGTTGCTCCGCCGCTCTGGCGCGGCATAATGACTTGTAGGGGCGCGATTCCCGATCGGCCTCTGCCATGGAGCTGCGATTCCTGACACCTTTTCTCCCGCTCCAACCAAGTGAAGGGTTCGGTTCCTGGCATTCTATGTTACGGACGATCCTCCAACCGCGTGACCAAGTAGTAACGATTTGCTTCACCGGTCAGCCGTCGGTGCCCTACAAAACGTTGCCCGGCGAGACGGTGCGATTCGTTTCGCGGCCGTTGCCTCCTGAAGACCGCCGGCCGAATTGGGCCATTCCAGGAATTTGCGGCGCCGTCGAGACCATTCGGATTTTGAAGGGCTACAGTGGTGCTACGTCGCAACATTTTTGCGACCTGCTATTCCTTCATCCCTACTGGTACGCAGTTTTTGTTGCGGCCGCGCGAGTTGCGATCCGCACCGGCCATGCCCCAAGAGACTGGCAGAATGCCGTAGTTAACGTGGCGTATGAGCGAACGCGGATGAAGTTGAGCGAAATCGATTGGCGAGCAAAACTTGACGCGTCCTGGGAACACATTGGGGCAACGGTCCGCCGTTTTGCATTAAACCGGTGCCGTGAGGCGCTGCGCGGACTGCGGAAGGCGGAGGGCTACGAAAGTCGGTCAAGGCACTACAAGCGTAGGGAGTTTTCCGAGGCCGAAATATGCCGAGTCCCGAATCCAGCCCAGCGCATAGAGCGCACCGAGCTACTCGGTGCAGTGCAGGAGGCCATCGCATCGCTCAATGCGGCTGAGCGGTACGTGTTTCAGCACCGTACGGTTGACAACGAAACTCTGTCAACAGTTGCCGCCGCCATCGGTCTGAGCGTCGGGCAGACGCGCTGCCTGGAAGGTCGAGCGATTCGCGGCATCCGGAAGAAACTAGCCTTGAACGGTTGGTCGGTTCCTCGACCGAGAGATTGAGTCCGGCGAATCCACAGAGTCTCTCGGAAGAAAACTGTTCTCCGGGGGGTGCATTGGCCAGAGATTTGGCTCAGTTGCAGCGATACTGGCCCTCCGCCCGAATTCGGTAGGATAGACCCTATGAGCCGGCGATTTCAATTCAGCTTGAGGGGGTTGCTGGTGATGATTGTCATCACCGGTATCGCATGTGCCGCGATTGCAAACAAGATCGAGGCGAAGCGACGTGAGCGCGAAGTCATCAAGCTGATCAAGGCTGGGCAGGGACGGGTCATGTATGATTGGGAACGGGATGACGTCTTCCTCGTCATGTCCGGTAAGTCGCCGAGAGGGGAACCGCCGGGGTGGCAATGGTGCCGGATGATGTTGGGCGACGACTTCTTCGCAAGGGTTCATAGCATCCATTGCGGCAACCTCGTCTCCGACGCTGACCTGGAGCAGATCACAACTATGATCGATGCCGAGAAGATAGAGATCAACTCATATAGCAACGGCTTTTTCATGCAAGAGAACAACACCGTTACCGACGCCGGGTTGTTTCACCTCAAGCGGCTCACCGGATTGAAGGAATTGGTAATATACGGTTGCTCCGGTGTCACCGACGCTGGAATAGTCACTTTGAAAAAGGCGCTTCCGAAATGTCAAATCACCCGCGCTTGGCCCTGGCGCAGCAACTCAATCCCCGAGCGCTGGTAATCTTGTTGGGATTCGGTTTGAGAGGTAGCGGCGGAGACGCGAGTATGAACGAGGGGCGTCGCTAAATGACCTTGCATGATCCTCGGAACGCGGAACGAAAAACGTGAGTCACGTCCGGACTACGCCGATCGCATCTTAATCTATTTGGACGGTCCGAAGCCGGGCGCGGGCGGCTGCGTAGTGCATGCCGCGGGGCGATCAGGCCCCTCCGGGCGCCCGGGCCAGAAATCCCCTGGCGTGGATGGATGAGGAGGACGTTTCATGCATGCCGCAAGTAGTTCGTATGCGATGGTATTTGAATTAGGGGCGTTACATTCCCCGTAACATCTCGGTGGATTGTGATTGTTACACAAGTTGATTTGTTGCTTAAGGCAATCATTAAGTGTCGAGCAAAAGCCCAATGCTTTAGTTACGCAGCCGGCAGCCGCAATCGGTAACGTATTAATGTAGGTACTCAGGAAGGTTTGATCACACGTCAAAACCGGTAGATTGCAACATGCCGGCGACGGCGGACCCCAGCCACCGTGAAAATCTGCGACCACTGAGTCACCTGTCAACCGAACGAAGCAGTGACACGCTATCTTACCCTTTACACCCTCCGGTCCCTGCGTACATGGAGTCACGTTCGGCACGCAGCAGAGTTGGAGCGCGCATAGCAAGGGTGATGGGGGCACCGCCGGCGCCGGGTTCGGCCTCGGTTTCCGTGGCGCCAACCCGCTGGGATCGGTGGCCACGACCGGATTGTTTTTCGCGTAAACGTAGGGTTGCGCGTCCATGTACGGGTGAACCCACTCTAAATCAACGCCGTCTGGTGATGCTGGGACGAGGTCGAGCATCACTCCGGGTGGACCATCGTATCGCATGAGTTGTTCCTTTTCGCTGACTGCTTTCGTTAACCGAGTCGCTGCTGAGGAGAAACTGCGCTGCCGCCGCCAGAATATGGGGGCCGCGTTGCCGCGAACAAGAAAAGATCGTGCATCGCCGCCGACTGCGGCGCCGGCGGAGTTGCTGAAATCCCTGGCTCGGCCGGCCCGAATGCAGGCATCCCGAACGGATCGAGTCCCATGCCTGGCTCCATCATGGCTGGCGCCACCATGCCGGCCTGCCCGCAGTTTGCTGTTGGTCGCCAAGGCTGCCGAGGAAACGTAAAACCTGGCATCACAGTGGCGTCGACACACGGTTGCGCGCGCGGCCCTCGCCCGCCCGGTCCCGCCCGCGGCAATGGGCCTTGGTATCGGTTCTTCGCCTACGACGCCAGCTACCGCCTAGTGTTGATGGCCGAGTCGTCAGCCATTAAGGGCTATGACGACGGCTATTGCGACCTTTTGAACTGCCAACTCCCCTCGTCGAGCTCGAGTAGCCCGTCCAGCTCGTCGAGCCACCCAAGCAGTTCGTCGAGCCACTTGAGCAGTTCTTCGTTTCCGTCCGGTTCCAGCGAAAGCTTTCACCCTTCGAGCTCTTCGTTCCCGTCGATCGGCAGCAGCAGTTCCTCTGGACCCCACGGTCTGATGGCTCAATCCCCTCTCCCTCTGGACGAGGGCCAGGGTGAGGGCGGCCTGAACCAGCTATCCCTCTCCACCTCGCTCGATCCCCTTGTGACCTCCTCCAGTTCGTCCTCAAGCTCCAGCAGCTCCTCAAGCTCGCAAACCTGCGCCTGCCGAAGTACACCGACCTGCTCGGGCAACTACCAATACATGGCCGATCACGCCGGGCTGGTCCACCTCTACGAGTACGACCCGGTGAGCGGCTACTGCATCGGTGAAACCATCCGCAACGGCGAGTGCGGGTGCGACAATAAGCTCTGGGCCTGCGTGTACACCGCCTTTGGCCTCAGCTCGAGCTCATCCAGCTCCGGCTCGTCCCACTCTTCCAGCTCATCCAGCAGCGGCACATCCGGCCAGGCGGTCTACCTGCTCACGGAATTCATCCAGTTCCGCGACGACATCGCGGTCGATCCCAACCAGACCTACCAGATCGTCACGAGCTACTCCTACACCTTCTTC
>DASZPH010000055.1:0-90849 GCA_035550375.1 Pirellulales bacterium
GAGATCATCGGGAACCTGGTGAAACTTTGACGTGGGTCCTTCGTTCATTGGTCACACCTCCATGCATTTTGAGGAAACGCGACCCTCAATTTGCATCTGGCGTGCCAGTGCTTATGTGTTCAGTATTCGGATAGGCTCTAACTTTCTTCAAGACGCATCCGCCGACGATGACACCTTTGCCGGAATCAGGTCGCTGCCTGCCTTGGAGCGTCTACGCATCGACGGGACGGGGGTTGGAGACACGGGATTGCGTTTCCTAGCCAATTCGCCGCGCCTTAAGCGTCTGTCAGCGAACGCGACCGGCGTGGGAGATCAAACCGTGGAAGGAATCAAGGGCAACCGAGATATTGAGGCAGTTTTGCTGTGCAGATCGAGAGTTACCGACAAGGCGCTAGCGACGATCGGCCGCTTTCCGAAACTCAACTGGCTGGAGGTTGGTGAGTGTGAAATTACAGATGCAGGAATCGACGAGCTCGCGCACGTACAATCGCTCCTGGTCCTAAACCTTGACAGGACACAGATCACGGACACGGGCGTTGCGCGCCTAGCGCACATGAGGGCAATTCTGAGCCTGCGTCTCAGCGGCACGAAGGTGACTGACGAAGGCCTGCGGCACCTGCGTGGGATGGCAATCGAAATCCTCAATGTCAACAATACCAATACCTCCGATGGTTGCTTGAAGTATCTCCGCGATTTACGCGACCTCAACACGCTTAGCATCGCCGGGACCGCGATTACAAAGGCAGCCGCTGCAACAGCTCTGCCGAACGCTAGCATTGTGGGGGATTAATGCGAATGCATACGTCAGGGCCGATCAAGGTGCGGAAAGATAAACGGGAGGGTCCAATTACATAACTCTCGACGAGTCCGTCCATGGGCGACGCTTTGCGGCGTGACGCAGATCACGCTCGACGGGGTCGGCAACCGCACCAAGCTGATCGACCCAGCCAACAACCAGACAACGTGGGTCTTCGACGCCCTCAGTCGCCCCACGAGCGGTAGATAAATGGGACAGGATCGTCCCGTTATCGTCCCGCGTTGCGCTTCTCATCAGCGGCCAACCGGTAGCCGTCATTGGGCTTGGTCAGAAAGCTCGGACCGCCGACGTAGGACGTAGGTTGGCGCCCGGGGAGCGGGACGGAACCCCCACCTTGACATTCGCCGCAGCTATGCGACAACCGTGGCTACGGCAACTTTGGTCCCGCCGACCTTTCTCGCGTCGCGAGGCAAATTCATCCTTCGCGTGCGTGTCTGTCAGCGAGCCCGCCGGTTGGGGCGGGCCGTTTTCCATCCCGTCGCGACGTCGCGCTGGGTACTTTATGCGGGGGCATCAGCGGTGAAAGGACTGCAAATTGGCCGGTACGGACGCACTGAAGTTGTTGCGCGAAATGGAGCGCAAGTACGTGAGGGCGATCGAGACCACGAAAGGCGACGACCTATTGCTGCCGCCACCTGCTATGGTGCTGCGAAGACTCGATGAGGATCTGGAACGTACGCGGCGAAAGATCCGAGACTTAGAGCGCGCCGAGGCCAAGCCGGCGCGAACACAGAAAGCGGCGGCTAAGGCAAAGACCAAGCCGGCAAGATAAGACGCCCAGTGCGTTGGCGACGCGAGCGAAGCCACCAAGCCAACCCGCCGAATCGCTCTTGCCCGCCCCCTTCGCTCGCCCCATGCTAGAGGCATGGCCGGCCTGCTCACCAAGCTCAAGCCGACACGTCGTTGGATGCAGGTCTCGCTGCGCACCGTCCTCGTGCTCGTCACCTTGCTCTGCGTCGCCCTGAGCCTGTGGGTCGTGCCGGCCGAGCGGCAGAGGCGGGCGGTGGCGGCGATCAGAACCCGTGGCGGCATGGTTCAATATGCGGATCCTGACTTGCATCCCGGCGAGCCGGCTGCAAAGAGGATGTTGCGTCGCTGGCTTCCACAAGATTTCTTAGACGGTGTGGATTACGTCGTTTTAAGGAGCGACGTCCAGGTAACGGGTGACGACCTCGCACAACTGCAATCGTTAGCGGGTCTCAAGTCGCTTGGCCTTGGCAGCAACTCCGGGGCTTGCGACAGGGACTTGGTTCTTCTACGCGGTCTCGATGGCCTTGAGTTTCTGATCGCCTCCGGGAACCCCATCACCGATTTAGGGCTCACTCATCTAGCTCACCTGAGAAGCCTTGACCAGCTTTACCTTGATCGTACCCTGGTCACCGGCGCGGGGCTGACGCGGCTGACCGGCCAAATCCGCTTGACGGCGCTGTCCCTCGATGACTGTCCGGTCACAGATAGCGGCCTGGATGGGCTACGTGGGCAGGCGGGTCTGCATTTCCTTTCACTTAACGGCACGCAAGTGACCGACGCCGGTCTGGCATGTCTGTGTGACTTCCTGCAGCTACGAGGGCTTGGGCTCGACCGAACTCTGATTACAGGCATTGGCTTGGCACACCTCCGTGAATTGCCACGGCTGGAAAGACTAAAGCTCAATCACACCTTGCTAACAGATGCGGGGCTCGTCTATCTGGAAGAGCTGAAGAGTCTGCAACGCCTCGATCTCGTCGGCACGCAGACCACAGATGCGGCGGTCGCACGCCTCCGCAAGGCGTTGCCGAACTGCACGGTCGTGGGGCCGTAAGGCGATCGGCGATCCGCACCACCTTTGTTGGCGACTTAACGCCCGAGTCCGCCCGACGAGCTGAGCCGCCGCTCTTGCCCGCCCCCTTCGCTCGCCCCATGCTGAAGGCATGGCCGGCCTGCTCACCAAGCTCAAGCCGACACGTCGTTGGGCGCAGGTCTCCCTGCGCGCCGTCCTCGTGCTCGTCACCTTGCTCTGCGTGGCCCTGAGCCTGTGGGTCGTGCCGGCCGAGCGGCAGAGGCGGGCATTTGCCGCAATCAAAGGACTCGGTAGATGTTACTGGAAGCAAAGAGCGAGCGATGCTTTTCCCTTTACGGTTCTGCGGCGCCGGCTGCCGCCGGATTATTTTTATGAGGTGGAAAGAGTTTACTTTGACCACTCCCGGGTGACAGATGCTGAGATGGTTTACGTGCGAGGCTTTGCTGGCCTACGAGTGCTGGGGCTTAGCCATACTCAGGTCACGGATGCGGGACTCGTCCACCTGCACGGGCTGACGAGCCTCCGAGCGCTGCACCTCGACGGCACTCAGGTCACAAACGCAGGTGTGACGCGGCTCCGCCAGATGTTGCCAAGTTGCGAAATCACTGGACCGTGACGGATCGCTCTTGCTGATAGCCGGCTCGGGCTCCATGTCTCGGCGGCACCCAGGCCACCGATATGGCAAAACTCCGGCAGGCGTTGCCGAAACGCCGGATTACCGGGCCGTGACGTTACCAACCCGCTGCGTGCCTGATGTGGACTTTCGCACTCGCCGAACTTAACCTCGCCCCAAGTTGAGAGCCGGGCTGCCCTCGGCGACGTCGCAACTGGCGGCCGAGCGCGCTGCCGGGCACAAGCGCCGCTTAC
This sequence comes from Pirellulales bacterium, assembly GCA_035550375.1. Classification (GTDB taxonomy): domain Bacteria; phylum Planctomycetota; class Planctomycetia; order Pirellulales; family JAICIG01; genus DASSFG01. The sequence continues at coordinate 3,465 of DASZPH010000055.1, forward strand.
TGCGTGTTAGCTTTAGCTGTACAACGGGCTGATAACTTCACCCGCGTTCAAGCGGTGCGGACGACCCAGCCGATCGACAATCTGGCTACCGGGCTCGATGCCCAAGGCGCTGTACACCGTCGCGCCGAGATCGGCCGGATACCACCCGCGCGTGGCCGGCCAGGCAGCCTGTGCATCGCTGGCGCCGATTACCTGGCCTCCGCGCACACCAGCACCAGCGAAGACGGCGCTGAAGACTCCCGACCAGTGGTCGCGCCCCGCCCCGGCGTTGATCTGCGGCGTGCGGCCGAACTCGCCCACCACGACCACCAGCGTCTGGTCGAAGAGACCCCGATTTTGCAGGTCGTCGAACAAAGCCGCCAGCCCCTGGTCCAAGGGCGGGAGCAAGCGATCTTTGAGCTGTTGAAAATTCTGGCCGTGGGTATCCCAGTTATTCATCGAGCCCATGTTCGCCTGCACCACGGGCATGCCCGCCTCGATTAACCGGCGCGCCAAAAGAAGCGATTGCCCGAAGAGGTGGCGGCCGTAGCGGTCGCGCGTTTCGGCCGGTTCCTTCTGCATGTCGAAGGCCGCGCGAAAGCGGGCATTGTCGGTGAGCAGGGTGTAGGCGTTCTGCAGGCGGGCCGAAAGATCGCGGGCCGAAGCTGCTTCTGCCAGATCGCGGCGCTGGTCGTCGAGATGGGTGAGCAGATCGCGGCGGCTGGCCAGGCGATCTATCGTAAGGCCGGGCAACAAATCGAGCTCGTTGAGACGAAAATCCGCAGCGTTGGGATCGCGCGTGAGCTGCCACGGGTCGAAGGCGCTCCCCATGAAGCCGCCGTCCTGGCCCGAGAAACCGTAGCCATTGTGCAGATAGGTCGGCAACATCACGCCTGAGGGGAGGCCATCTCCACGCGGACGCAAGTATTGCAGGCACGAGGCGTAGCAGGGCCAGTCGTTGCGGCTGGCCATGTGCGTGGCTCCCGCCGGCAAATCGTTCACGCCGGTAAGCACGAAGTGCGTGGCCTGCTCGTGGCCGGGCAGATTGTGCGTCATGCTGCGGACGATCGCATATCGCTCAGCCATCTTTGCCAGTCGCGGCAGGTGCGGTGTGATCTGCACGCCCGGCACGCTCGTATCGGCTGGCTTGAACTCTCCGCGTACTTCGGCCGGTGCGTCCGGCTTGAGATCCCAGATATCCTGGTGGGCCGGCGCACCGGTACAAAACACCAGAATCACCGATTTCGCTTTGCCGAAGCTCGACGGGACTCCGTTGGCAGCCATCGCCTGGCCGAGCACCTGGCTGAAATTCAGTCCCAGCAAGCCAGAAAAGCCGACTTGCAAGATCTCGCGGCGGCTAAAACCTAGGCCATGATTGTGATGTCGAGGGGTCATGGAGGGCGGGACCCTTTGCGGGGGTGGGAAACGTTCGGCGGGACAGATCTAGAGTATGGCCGTTCACTCCGGTCGCAACAAGGTTGATGTGAGCAAACGTGCCAAGAAAGTCGCTCACGAGCCGGGCTCGGCCCACAGAGGATGGTCGCGTCCGGCTGAACGAAGCCACGAATTGGAGCCGCAAGAACCGCATGTGGGGCGTCGTTACCGGCATCTTCCCCGCCCAGCATTTGGCGACGCGGATTCGACTGGCGAACTCCGTTCGCTTCATGCGTCGCCCGTGTCTGGAAAGAATACCGCCAGCCAGATCGTCGGCTCATCCGGCGTCGTCCATTCGACCCGGTGTTTCTTGTGCGCCGGGATGTCCACGAAGTCGCCCGGCCTCACCTCGACGGTTTTGTCCTCGAACCTGAGCCTTGCCGCCCCCTTCATCACGATGACCCACTCGTGCTGGTCCTGATCGTACCAGAAGCCATCGGGCGATGCGTGGCCGTGGGATACGATCCGCTCGATGCGGATGCCGGCGGCACGGACGAGAATCTGGACGAACTCTTTGGGCAAGTTTTGCGGGAGGTCGTCGAAGATGTTCTTGCAGCTCTCGCCGACGTGTTCGCTGCGCAACCCCAACGGTTGAAACCGAAGCAGTTCCTGGCCAGCGACCTTCACCGTTTCGGAGAACATCTCCTTGGGGCGCACCCACAGACCACGCTCACCGTATTCCTGACGGTAAACGACGAGTTCTTCCAGCGTCTCGCTGTGCCGGGCCGTACCGATGACGGCGTATTCGTTTCCCTTGTAGTGCCGGTAGCGACCGGGTGTGATTTCATTCATGCCTATACGGTGCGTGGATCGCGAAGGCCATCAAGGTCCCAGACTCCCACCACCATGCCATAGCGTCGTAAAGCGGTGCGGCAGATGGCCGAGCGGCCGAACCGGCAACCACGGTAATAGCGTGATTCTAGGCAAGGGGTCAACGCCGACCTCCCGGATAGGCACCCATCAGCAAGAAAGCGATGCCGACCGGAAAGCCGCCACAGAAGACAGCCGAAAGGGACTGGCTTTGCTTTGATGCCGCTACCTCATCTAACGCTTTGATCAAGGCCCTCCGGCCAACAATCAGAACGCGGGACGATTTTCAGCTATTGCCGACCGCCCTCGCTGGACCGATGCTGATATGGGGGGCCGGCGAGATTTCGCTCGAATCTAACGGGTGGAGATTTAATCGAGGAGAGCAGGCAATGCCGAGGCGGAGAGGTTTCACGCTCGTCGAACTGTTGGTGGTGATCGCGATCATCGGCATTCTCGTCGCGCTGCTGCTGCCGGCCGTGCAAGCGGCCCGCGAAAGCGCGCGGCGGACGCAGTGCAGCAACAATTTGAAGCAAATGGGCATCGCTTTTCATAACTATCTCGACGTGATGCGTCACTTGCCACCCGGCTATCTCGCTGCGGGCCCTTATGTCGATGGGCAAACCGACACGACGCCCGGCTGGGGTTGGGCTGCATTCCTGCTGCCCAATATGGAACAAAATGCCGTCTATCAATCGGCCAATTTCAACCTGCCCATCGAGCAACCCGCGAACGCCCCTGCCGTTCAGATTAGGGTCGCCCCTTACCTCTGTCCTTCGGACACCGCGCCCAACGTGCCCTACGCCGTGCCCAATGCATCGGGCGGTACGGTGGCGTTGGCCGCCCCGGCAAGCTACGCTGCTTGCACCGGCAGCGACGCCTTTGAAGTTTTCGCGGCGACCGGCGACGGCGTCTTTTACCGCAATAGCGGAACGACATTCGCCGACATCCGTGATGGGACGACCTTCACGATCCTGGCCGGCGATCGAGCCTTCGGAATCTCCAAAGGCATTTGGGCCGGGGCAATGAACAACGGCACAGTCGTGCGAGGCTCATACAACACCTGCCAGCCCATCGTGGCGGGTACGTACTTACAGGCCGCCGGGCTGACTCTTGCCCACGCCCACTTGAACAACGCCGTATTCGACGGCAACGATGGCGCCGGCCTCGACGACTTTTCGAGCATGCATCCGGCCGGCTCGAATTTCGTCTTCGCCGACGGCTCCGTCCACTTCATCCGAACCATTGAGGCAGACGGCCCAAACGGATACACGAGCGAAGGTTCGATCTTTCAACGGCTGGGGACGCGCGCCGACGGGCTTACCGTTCCGGGTGATTTTCTGAAATGAGGAGCAACCTCGGCGGCCCCTGAGAACGTGCTGGCTTGGCTGCCCCGTGACGCGCCGCCCGCACAAGCGATTCGACCGCCGTTCAGATGAGGAACTGCTGATCCCGGCGGGCGCGAACCACTCGGCGCGGACCCACTCGCTACCGCAGGGCCAGAATTAAGTAAGCGGCCATGACCAAGCCAATGACGATAAAGAGCACGGCGACCGCCAAACCTAATGACCAGCGGGGCGGTTCATAGCTCTGGCGTCGGTTGAGTCGCCGAAGAAGGTGCCGGTGTTGTAGGGCGGCCAATGCGGTAACCACGACCCCGATGACGACCAAGCCAGTTCCGACCCACAGCGACCATCCGTGAGATGTGCCACTGACTTCATGAACGGCCGCTAGTTCCCGTAAGAACAAGCCAAACCGGGCCACCACAAAGCCAAACCCCATCAGAGCCAGGCCGGTCCGTAACCAAGCGAGCAGCGTGCGCTCTGCCGCAAACCGGATGCGCGGGTCTTCAGCGCCCTCAGCTCTGGGCCGCTCTTTGGCCGTGATGTCATTTCCTGCCAGGTCGATCATCCTCGGGCGGCTCCCAGATCGCGAGGTTTACGCAGTCAGAGTCCTAGTGCTTGCTGCGCATCGACTAGCAGATAAAAGGGGTCAGAACTGGAATGCCGCGACCATTGCGACTGATTGAAGAGGGGCTAGTTTACCATGATGTCGACCGGAGCAACAACCGCCAAGATGCGTTCCATAAGGAGGCCGCGTTCACTCGGGCGGCCACGTTTGGTAAGGGCACGGGGGCGGCATTCACGGCCGCTCCGGTGGCTCACCGAACACGCTGCCGCCGAGAGGGCGCCCTCGCGTCCTCTCGGCCCGGCGGCATCACGCTACCCGGCACCGCCGTTTTGCGGTTGAGCATGCCGTGGCTCCCCTTCTCAAGATCGCGAGCGACCAAGAGAACGGGCGAAGGGGCTGGCTGCGGCCGGCTCCGGAATTTGCTTGAATTCGCCGCGGGCGTGGCTTCTAATCTCGGAATCGGGCCGCAACCGCGGAACGCACGCCGCGTTCTCATCTCGCGAGCGTCAAGGTGCGGCAAGACTACTCGTCGGTAGCGTCGGACGGAGCCTGTCCTGTGAACGAGCGACTTGAAACTGCGTCGAATTCCGTTTTGCGCCTGCGCGCGTCGGCAATGGCACTCGCCGTGGGTTGCCTGTTGAGCTGCGCTTCGCAGGCCCGTGCCCAGATCGTCCTCGCCGCGCCCGTCGTCGCCAGCGAAGAAAACCCCAATGAGCCCAAGCGGCCCTTTACGCTGCCGGCTCAGAAGAACGAAGTGGCCGAGTCGCTGGCCGATTTCCGGCGGTACGCAGAAAAAACCACCTGGGAGCGGGCCTTCAAAGCGCTGGAAAAGGTGCAGGAAGCCGACCCCAACGCCCTCACGCCGTCGTCGAGCGACGGTCTGTATATGCCCACCCGGCAGGTGCTGCGCCTCGCCCTGGCCGAACTGCCGCCCGCCGGCAAGCAGGCCTACCGCCTGTTTCACGACGCCGACGCCAAAACGCTCTTCTCCCAGGCCGAAGGGAAGGACGAGACCGAAAAGCTCCGCAAGGTCTTTAACGACTTCTTCATCACCTCCGTAGGCGATGCCGCGGCCGACCGGCTGGGCGACATTTACTTCGAGCAGGGCGAGATGGACAAGGCGGCCGAGTGCTGGCAGGCCGTCGTGAAATGGTGCCCCGAAAGCTCGCTGCCCCGCGTCCGCTTGCTCGTGAAATCCGCCATCGCCGAGGCGCGGGGCGGACATTGGGACGCCTTCGACGACCTCAATCGTGAGGTCCGCCAGCGGCACGCCGAGGAGAAGGTCGTGCTCGGCGGAAAGTCGCTCGCCGCCTCCGAGCACCTCGATGCCTTCGAGAAGAAGAATCGCCCCGAAACGCGAGCCGCCGAGAGTCGACAGCCCGACTTGCACCTTCCGGTTGCGGACGCTCCGTCCTGGCAGTTCCGCATCATTCCGCAGCGCGACGCCAGCGCGATCGCCCAGGTCGGCATGAACTGGGGTTGGGGGATGCGGTTTCCGGTGGCCGAGATGGTGCCCGCCGCGGCGGTCGACGACCAGCGGGCCTACCTCAACTTTCTGGGCTACCTTCTGGCCGTGGACGTGAAGACGGGCAAGCTGCTTTGGCGGTCGGCCCGCTTCAGCGATCTCGCGCAGAAGGTGCAGCAAAACCAGTATCACTACCCTGAGCAATACGCCATCGTCGTCTCCGGCGACACGCTCTGGTGCGTGACGCGCGACGTGGGGCAGATCGGACAGCACGGACAGCCCTTCCGGATCGGCCGCTGGGAAGCCGCCACCGGCAAGGCCGGCTGGAACTCGCAGAACATCAACGATCTGCAACAGTGGAACATCATGGGGGTTCCCTTGCCGGCCGGCGACCGCGTTTACGTCGCCGCCGCCAAGAACGGCCAGGGGGCCGAGCAGTATGTTTTGGCCCTGCAGGCTTCGGACGGCAAGCTGCTCTGGTCAACGCATCTGGGCACGCATCAGGCCGACCAGACTCAGATGTGGCACCGACGCACGGCCCAGCCGTCGCTCATTCTGGCGGGAGGCCGGCTCTTTGTAGAGAGCCACGCCGGAGGGCTGGTGGCGCTGGACGCGGCGAGCGGAGCCATCGAATGGGCTTTCGCTTACGACTCGTCGATGCCCGACACGAACAACTGGTACAACCAGCCGTCGAGCTTCACCACGCTGGCGCCGCCGATTCTGGTCGGCAAAACGCTCTACATCAAGGGGATGCGGTCCGACCGCATCTACGCGATCGACGTCTCGACGCCCAAGCTTCTCTGGAAGCGCCCCGTGGGCGAATCCTCCATGCTCGTCGGCGTCGACGACGAGAATCTCTACCTCAGCGGCGAGGAGGTGCTGGCCATCGATCTGGCGACCCAGAAGCTGAAGTGGGCCAGCCGGCTGCCCAACGGCACCGGTTGGCTGAAGCCGCTGGTGACGCACGATCGCGTGTACCAGTTCACGTCGAGAGGAATTTTCGAGCTCGACAAGAGAAACGGCGACACGGTGCGGCTCTTTCGCGGCAGCGACCTCGATTCGCTGGGCGGCGTGATGTTGGCAACGTCCACGCGGGTGTTGACCGTTTCCAACCTGGCCGTGACGGCGTATGCCTTAAGCGAGGGTGCCGGTCGGGACGACGCGACGAAATCGGCGCAAGCCACGGCGGCGATTGGCGCCGGCCGCAACTGAGGCGAACCATGTTTTCTACGCGTCGGCGACCGTCGACTTTGGCCGTTTGCGCGTGCCTCGTGCATGCCCTCGCCTGGTCAGCCGCCGCCCAAGAGCGCGCCATCAGCGTGACGGGCAACGGCGAGGTCAGTGCCCGGCCCAATCGGCTGCAAATCGAGCTGCAAACGAGCGGCATGGCCGAGCTGACGCAGGACGCCATCATCAAGTACGACGACGCCCTGCGCCGCGTCACCGAGGCTTTCGAAAAACTTCAACTCGATCAGTTGGCGGTCGAGCCGGGCGATATCTCGTTCGCCTCGACGTTGGTCAACAACGCGCGCGGCGCCCAAGCCAAGCCCCAGATGGCCATCTTACAGTCGATCAAACTAACCCTGAGCCAGGTCGACCAGATTCCGCAAAAGGAGCTTGTGGCCACGGTGGGAAAGTTGATCGACACGGCCCAGGACGCCGGCGCCACGATCAGCAACAATCCGGTAGGCAGTTTCAATATGGTCAACCAAGGCGGCCGGCTGATTGTTCGCAACCAGGTGGCCCAGCCGCTGGTGGCTCTTTGGGTCAGCGACTTCGAGCCGTTGTACGACCAGGCCTATCAAAAGGCGTTTGAAGACGCCACCGTGCGGGCCGAGAAGCTGGCCAAACTGGCCCACAAAAAGCTCGGCGACGTCCTGTCGATCGATGAGAGTTCGCAACGTGTCTATGGGCCCGATGGGTCGGCGGTGCAGTCGCTGGCGTCGGTCCGCCTGGGCCCGATTCCGGTGCGAGCATCGTTGCGGGTCCGCTTCGCGCTGCTAAGTGAGGACCAGGGAGAATGAACGATTCTCTTGGCAGGTCCAGGGCCGCGTGGCCGCGTCGGCTGCGGAGTTGTGCGTCGGCCGTGGCACTCGGAACTCTGCTCGTTGGCGTCCCGGCCCCGGCCGACGAGCAAGGGATTACCGTCACGGGCACGGGAGAGACGCTCGCCGCCCCCGATTCCCTGGAAATCGACATCGGCGCTTCCGGCTCGGCAGAGCTGACGGCCGACGCCATCGTCAAATATCGCGAGCGGCTGCGGCGAGTCACCGAGGCGTTCAAGAAGCTCGATATCAAGCAGTTGCAGCTTCAGCAGCGCGAACTGTCGATCGGCAATCTGGCCGACGAGCAGCACCCGCATCCGCGGGTTACGATCGCCAGGGCGATGCGCATTGTGGTGGCCGGCATCCGACAAATGCCCGAAGACGAGCTCCTCTCGACGGTCGGTCAACTCATCGACGCCGCCAAAGACGCCGGCGGCGCCGACGAAGAAGCCCAGTCCAGAGTCTTTGCCGTCCGCTTTGCTCTGCAAGACCCCAAAACCTTGCGCCAGCAGGCGTGCCAAAAGGCGTTTGAAAATGCCAAAGAACAAGCGTGCCGGCTCGCGCAACTTGCGGGAGGTAAGCTTGGCCAGGTGATGAGCGTATCGGATATGTCGGCGGCCGCCGACTATGCGGCCGTGACCGAGGTCATTTATGGCATCTACGGCCGCGATGAAGAACAGGAGCTTGACGAGCAGGGCCGAATCGTCGCGGCCAGCCTGAAAGAGATTCCCGTGCGAGTTTCGTTGCGGGTCCGTTTCGAACTGCTGCCAGGTCCGCCTGGGCAGGCATCCGCGGAGGCCGCACACGCGGTCGTCGAGAAATGACACACGCCCGTGCCGTTATGTCGATTGGGGCCGTCGTCCTGCTTAGTTTTGCTTCGGGCGCCGAGGCCCAGCAACCGAGCATCACGGTGTCGGGCACGGGCGAGGTGTTGGCCCGGCCGGACTGCCTGGAAATTGACGTGCGTGCGGCCGCCTCGGCAGAAATCACCGGCGACGCCGTGGTCAAATATCAGGACGCATTGCGGCGAATCCAGGGCGCGCTGGCCAAGCTCGGCATGAAAGAGCTCACCATCGAGCAACGAGACCTGCGCTTCGCCAGCGGAGACGACGAGTCTGGCCAAGGACCGGTGTTTGTGGTGCAGCCGCAACCGGCCGCCGCGGCGAAATCCACGATCCATGTTACCCGTTCGCTGCGGCTTTTGGTACGGGGTATCGACAAATTGTCTGAAGTCGACATGGTTGGTATGATCAGCAAGTTGCTCGACACGGCGAAAGACGCCGGCGCTATCGTGGGAAGGTCGACGGGCTCGAACATGTTTTCGCACATGGTGGAAGAAAACGGCGACGCGACGGCGGTCGTTCATTTCATCGTCGAGAACGCGGAAGAACTACGCGAAGAGGCGTATCGGAAAGCATTTGCGGAGGCCAAGACCCGAGCGCAGCGTCTGGCCCGGCTCGCCGGCGCGCGACTGGGCAAGGCCATTTCCGTCGACGAAACCGAGACAAGCGTCATGACCGTCTACGGCGCACCAACGGCAGGCCACGACAAGTCGCGGCTCTCCTCCGACCGATTCACCGACATACCGGTTCGAGTTACGCTGCGAGTGCAGTTCGCACTCGATGACGAAAAACCCGAGGATGCAAAACCAGAGAAAGGGTCAGTCCATGCAGCTCCCTAGAATCCTTTTCGGTCGACTGGCCCGGCTCGCGGCCGATTGGCAATGGCCGGCGTTCATCCTCGGCGCGAGCCTGGTGCCGGCATTACTGGCTTCGCCGAGCCTCGGGCAGGTGGTGATGAGCGACGGCACGAGCCACTCGGCAGGCATTTCTGTTTACGGCACCGGCGAGACGGTGGCCAAGCCCGACGTGGTCGAGGTCAGCCTGCGGGCCACCGCGGCGGCCGAACTCACTGGCGACGCGATCATCAAATATCGCGACACCAAGCGCCGCACTCTGGAGGCCTTCGACAAACTGAAGTTGGAGAAACTCGAGGTCGAAGAGCTCGGGGTGTCGCTTTCCGACCAGGCCTCGGCCGAGGCGATGCAGATGATGTGGCGCGGCATGGCCACCAACACCACCAAGGCCAAGGTCGAAATCTCCAGCGCTTTGCAGCTTCGGCTGTCGGGCATTCGCGACCTGACGGCGGAACAGGTTATGGAAACCGTCGGTAAGCTGCTCGACACGGCCAAGGACTCCGGTGCCTCGATCGGCCCCACCCAAGCCGAAATGAACATGGCGTGGCGGTACGGCCAGCAGGCCAACAGCACGCTCGTGCGGTTCATCGTCCGCGACCTGAACAAACTGCGCGAGGAAGCGTATGAAAATGCGGTGCACGACGCCCGAACACGCGCCCAGCGACTCGCGAAACTCAACGGCATCAAGCTGGGAGAGGTGCTCAGCGTGCAGGAGATGCAAGTTTCAGGCGACGACCAGGCGCTGGTAACGACGCCCTGGGGGCAAACGATCCCCTCCAGCAAGAGGAGTCGCGAGCCGGAGATTTCGTCGGAGCAGTTCGCTGAAATTCCCTTTCGCGTGAAACTGCTGGTGCGTTTCACCATCCTCCCGGCCGACGACAAGACGGCACAGAACTGACAAGGGAAGAATCAACGATCCGCGAGAGAATCGGCGATTCGAGGGCGCGGGCTGACGGATGCAAGATCACCGGCAATCGAGGAGAGGCAAAAGATGAACGGTGTGGGAGTAGCCGGCTGCAAGGCTCGAAGAGCAAGACCGTCCCGTTTCTGCCCCTTCCTTCTTCACCTCCTTCTCCTCGGCTCCCTTTCCTTCCTTGTTTGCGCTGCCCCGGCGGCCGCAGCCGAGGAGGTCCTTCCCAAGCACATCACGCCCGAGACGCTCAAGGCGGTCAAGCTGGGACTTGATTTCCTGGCCCGCACCCAGGCGGGCGACGGGGGCTGGCACGAAGGGGACGGCGGCCGGGCCTACCCGATCGCCTGCACTTCCCTGGCGGGCATGGCGCTGCTTGCCCACGGCGACACGCCGACGCGCGGCCACTACGCCCCGCAAATCCAATCTACCCTCGACTACCTGCTGGGCTGCTCGACGCCGTCGGGCCTGCTCACGGGACCGAACGAAGAGTCAGGACAGCCGATGCACGGACACGGCTTCGCCCTGCTCTTTCTGGCGTCGGTCTACGGCATGGAGACGCGAGAGGCCCAGCGGATCAAGACGCGCGAGGCGATCGAGGCCGCCGTGCTGCTCACGGCCCGCGGCCAAAGCGGCGCGGGCGGATGGACCTACACTCCCGGTTCCGGGGACGAGGGCTCCGTCACGGTGACGCAGGTGCAGGCCCTGCGGGCCTCGCACAACGCGGGCTTCGTCGTGCCGAAGGGGACGATCGAGCAGGCGGTGCGCTACATCGACCGCTGCAGCACGCCGGAAGGGGGCATTTGTTACTCGCTCTTTTCGGGCGGCGGACCACGGCTGGCCATCTCGGCCGCCGCCGTCGCCACGCTCTACAACGCCGGCGAGTTCGACGCCCCGGTGGCCGAACGCTGTCTCGACTACGTCTGGCGGCAGTTCAAGGGCCAGCAGGGATGGAGCAAGGGGGGCGGGCACGACTACTACACCCACCTCTACGCGTCGCAGGGTTACTACATGGCGGGCGACAAGTACTGGGACGAGTATTTCCCCGCCGCCCGCGACCAGTTGCTCTCGATGCAAGACAAGGGAGAGGGCTCGTGGAACGGAGACGGCATCGGCAAAACCTACGGAACGGCGATCGCCCTGATTATCCTGCAACTCCCCTACAAGTATCTGCCGGTTTATCAGCGATGACAGCAACGGTCTTAGGTCTCACGCAAAGGCGCAAAGACGCAAAAGTTGCTACTGTGTTTAGTCTGGCTTCGGTTGAGTCTACGAAATTGACCGAGAATGAATTGGCCAAGGTGGTCGTTGACGTAGCCTATCGGATTCATCGTACGTATGGTCCGGGACTGTTTGAGTCGGTCTACCACGCCGTCATGGTTCATGAATTGCGAAGGCGCGGATTGCAAGTCAAGTCAAAACACTCAGTGCCGCTGATTTGGGAGGGAGTGCAGCTAGATGCGTTTGAAGCCGACATCATCGTAGAAGACAAGCTTGTCCTAGAACTGAAGTCTGTCGAAGAAGTCGCGCGTGTCCACAAAAAACAACTGCTGACCTATCTCCGTCTTACCAATTGTCGTCTCGGACTATTGATCAATTTCGGCTCTGAGTTCATCAAAGACGGAATCTCGCGTGTCGTGAACGGCCTCGAAGACTAGATTTTTGCGTCTTTGCGCCTTTGCGTGAGGTTTTGAGCATCGGAAAACGGCAAACATCATCCAAGGAAAACCCCTGTGATTGACGTGGCAAATGACCCCGACCTGGCCGGATTGGCGAAGCTTAAAGAAGCGCACCGCAAGCTGCGTGAGGAAATTGCCCGCGTGGTGGTCGGGCAAGACGAGGTGATCGACCAGTTGATGGTGGCCATCTTCGCCCGCGGCCACTGCATGCTCGAGGGCGTGCCGGGGTTGGCCAAGACGCTCATGGTGAGCACCCTGGCCAACTGCCTGTCGCTCGACTTCAACCGCATTCAGTTCACACCCGATCTGATGCCCAGCGACATCACGGGGACGGAGGTCTTGCAGGAAGACCGCAGCACCGGCGCGAGGCAGTTGCACTACGTTCACGGGCCGATCTTCGCCAACGTTGTGCTGGCCGACGAGATCAACCGCACGCCTCCCAAGACCCAGGCCGCCTTGCTGGAAGCCATGCAAGAGCGGCAGGTCTCGGCCGGCGGCCAGCGCTATCCGCTGCCGGAGCCCTTCTTTGTGCTGGCCACGCAAAACCCCATCGAGCAGGAAGGTACCTATCCCTTGCCGGAAGCTCAGCTCGACCGGTTCCTGTTTAAAGTTTTTGTCGGCTATCCCACGCCCGACGAAGAGCGGCAGATCTACCGCTTGACCACCGGCATGCAATCGGCCGAGGTGAGCAAGGTTCTGAGCGGAGCCGAGATTCCCGAATTGCAGGTGCTCGTGCGGAAGGTGCCCGTCTCGGACCATTGCCTCGACTTCGCCATGAACCTGGTCCGCGCCACCCGGCGCGACGACCCGATGGCCCCCAAATACGCGTCCAAATGGATCGCCTGGGGGGCCGGCCCGCGCGCCGGGCAGGCGCTGATCATGGCGGCCAAGGCGCGTGCGGCGCTCGACGGCCGCACGAGCGTCACCATTGAAGACATCCGGGCCCTGGCCGCGCCTGTGCTGCGGCACCGGTTGGTCACCACCTATTCGGCCCAGGCCGAAGGACAAACGCCCGACAGCATCATCCGCCGCCTGGTGGAAGACGTCCCCGAACGCCCCGGAGTTGCCCGCGCCGATGGCCAGCTCAGCCAAGTACTCCGATCCTGATGTGCTGGCACGGATCGCGGGCCTCGGCCTGCGAGCGCGGCGCGTGGTCGAGGGGACGATCTCCGGCCTGCACCGTAGCCCGTTCCACGGTTTCAACGTCGAGTTCGCGGAGTACCGCGAGTACTCGCCGGGCGACGACCTGCGCCGGCTCGACTGGCGGGTGTTCGGCCGCACCGACCGCTACTACATCAAGCAGTTCGAGGAAGAAAGCAACCTCCGCTGCACGATCGTGCTCGACGCCAGCGCGTCGATGCGATACGGCTCGGGCCGCTTGAACAAGTTCGATTACGCGGCCACCGTGGTCGCTTCGCTGGCGACCTTGCTCGTCGGCCAGCAGGACCCGGTGGGCCTGGCCCTTTTCGACAGCCAGCCGCGAAAAATCCTGCCGCCGGCCGCCACGCAGGCCCAGCTCGTGCGGATCGTCGAAGAGCTGGAAAGCTCGCAGCCCGATCGCCAGACCGAGCTGGGGCCGGTGCTGCAAACCTTGAGCGAGCAGGTGACCAAGCGCGGGCTGGTGATCATCGTTTCCGACCTGCTCACCGATCTCGCCGCGTTCTACGACGGCCTGTCGCGCCTGCAGTACCGGGGCCACGAGATCATCGTGCTGCAGGTGCTCGATCGCGACGAGTTGGAACTGCCCTTCGACGACCTGGTGCTGTTCAAGGACATCGAGGGAAGCGAAGAACTGTTCGGCGAGCCGTGGGCGTTTCGCAACGCCTACCGCGCCGCCATGAGCCAGTTTGTCGAAGGGGTGCGCGAGACGTGCGGCAGCCGGGCCGTCGACTATCTGCTCATGCGCACCGACGAGAACGTGGGCGACGCCCTGAGCCATTACCTGCACGCCCGCGAGCAGATGCAGCCGTTCGGTCAGCACAGGCACGGGAAGCTGTGAGATGGAATCGCTCTCGTTCCTCAATCAGCCGCTGTTGTGGGGCATGTCGCTGGCCGCGATCCCGATCATCATCCACCTCCTCTTCCGGCGGCGGTTCCGGCGCGTCGACTGGGCGCCGATGCACTATCTCAAGCTCTCCATCCAGCGCAACCGGCGGCGCGTGCAGATCGAGCAGTTGCTGCTGCTGCTGCTGAGAACCGTTTTGATCTTGCTCTTCTTCTTCTTCCTCGCTCGCCCCGTGATTCACGCGGCGGGCCTGGGCAAGTGGCTCGGCGGGCGGGGCCGCACCAGCCAGATTCTGATCATCGACGATTCGCTGAGCATGGATTATCGGGAGGGAGGACGTTCGGCTTTCGACCGGGCCAAGGAACTGGCCGTGACCCTGCTCGACGCGATTGGCCCCAAGGACCGCTTCACGCTGCTCGTCGCTTCGCAACCCAAGCAGCCCCTTCTGCGTGAGGTTGAGTTGGCCAACCACGACGAGGCCGTGCAGCTCATTTCGCGGCTGGAACCGACCGACACCTTTGTCGCCTGGGAACCCGTGGTGCAGGCGCTCGACGAATTGATCCGCAGCGGCTCTTATCCCATCCGCGACGTGACGATGATCACCGATCTGAGACGGGCCGGCTGGGATGAAACGATCAGTCCCATCGGCACCCGCTGGTCGTCGCAGCAGATCGAGATGCGCATCTTCGACGCCGGGAGCGACCGCACGTCGAACGTGGCCCTGGAAGATTTGAGACAAATCGACCGGCTGGCGATCATGGGCGGCGCCACGCAATTCGAGGCCGTGGTGCACAACGCCGGCGAACGTGAACTGCGCGACGCCGACGCCACCTGGACGATCGACGGCAAGCCCACGGTCGTGCGCTTGCCGACGATCGCAGCGGGCGAAACGGTGCGGGTGCCGCTTTCAGCCACGTTTCAGGAGGCAGGTGCGCACCGCGTCGAGCTGGCCTTGCCCAACGACGAATTGCCCGGCGACAACCGCCGCGCGGCTCTCTGCCAGGTGCGCGATCGGGTGAACATCCTGCTGGTGGACGGCGAGCCGTCGAGCGAGCCGCTGGGGGGCGAAGTCGACTTTCTGGCGCTCGCCCTGGCGATCGGAGCAACCGACACCGACGCGTTCCACGTGCAGGTCGTCACCGACTCCGAGTGGTCGACCCTCCCGGCGGGCCAAAGCGACCTGATTGTGCTGGCCAATGTCGGCAGCATGACGCCGGAGCAGGTTACGCGGCTGGAGCGGCAAGTGGCCGGCGGCACGGGCCTGATGATCTTCCCGGGCGAGCAGATCGACTCGTCGGCCTATGCCCAGCTCATGTATCGAGACGGCGAGGGACTGCTACCCGCAGCACCGGAAACGATCGCCGACGAGGAGTTCACGGGGCTGGTGCTGGAAAGCGGAGCCCCCGGACCGCTCGACGCCCTCAAACAGCTCAGCCCCGCCGTGCTGGAGCGCATCAAGGTGCGGCGATTCCTGCAGGTGCGGTTGGCCGAGAAGGAGCATCCGGACGTGCGTGTGCTGGCGCGTTGGAACAACGCCGAAGCGTCGCCGGCCGCCATCGAAAAGAAATTCGGCCGCGGGCAAGTTGTGCTCTGGACGATCACCGCCGATAAGCAATGGAGCGACTGGCCGACCGAGCCGAGCTACGTGCTCGGCATGCGCGAAGCGTGCGCCGCGACCGTCCGCTCAGACCAGGGGCAACGCATCGTCACCGCCGGCGACCCGCTACGGCTTACGCTGCCTGAAGGCGAGCAGCTTGGCGCGGTGCCAACCACGGTGGAAACGCCCGACGCTGAAAAGCCGCAGCCGCTACGGGTCGAGGGAGAGGCGTCAAAGCAGCAGACCTTGAGTTACGCCGACACGCGCCGCGCCGGCCTCTACAAGCTGTCGTGGAACGTGATCGGGGCGGGAGATCAGACCGAGACGTTTGCCGTCATTCCCGATCGCCGCGAGAGCCAGCTCGTCCGCATCGCGCCCGATCAGTTGCGCGGATTTTGGGGAACGTTTCAGCCGCAGATCGTCTCGGCCGTGTCGGCCGCCGACGCGCCTTTGGCGGTTCGCGGCCAGGAGGTCTGGCGGACGCTGGCGATCAGCATGCTGGGCCTGTTAGTCGTTGAATCGTGTTTTGCGACCTGGACCGGAAGACAACGATAAGCGGCCGGCCGGGCGCCGCCCTCCTCCTTCATACTTGATCCTGTCACATGCATCCTTGGCTCGAATGGCTGTTCGGCATTCAATCGTCGCCCGACTGGGTGCGCGGTCCGGGTAGCCGCTGGCACATCGAATTTCAGTCGCTGCCGCAAGGGGGCGCGGCGGCGCTGGCGATCGGGGCGGCCGTCGCTGCCGTCGCGGGCATCTGGTGGCTCTATCGCCGCGAGGGACGCTCGCTTGCCCTCTTTCCCCGGTTGGTCCTGAGCGGCCTGCGGCTGGCAGTCGTGCTGGCGGTCACCTTCATGCTCCTGGAGATGGTGGTGGTGATCAGCAAGCGAGAGTTGATCCCCTCCCGGCTGCTCTTGCT
The DNA here is from genome assembly GCA_035550375.1 of Pirellulales bacterium. Classification (GTDB taxonomy): domain Bacteria; phylum Planctomycetota; class Planctomycetia; order Pirellulales; family JAICIG01; genus DASSFG01. The sequence goes on from DASZPH010000055.1 coordinate 19,912, forward strand.
CGTCGACACGTCGCAGAGCATGGGGCTGGCGGACCCGTATCCCGACAATTCGATCGCCCGCGAGACGGCGGAGCGCATCGGCTTGACCACGGCGACGGGCGAAGCCGACGTGGCCGCGCTCCGCAAGCTAAGCCGCTCGGAATTGGCCAACAAGGTCGTCGACGAGCTCTGGCCAAAACTTGGGGAAGGACGGGTCTTGACGGTCTATGGGTTTGCCGGAAAGCTGGAGGACCCGTTGGATGGGCTGGCCGCAGCAGCCAACGTAACCCCGGCGCCCCGGGACGGGAAAGGCCCCCCCGATGGGGAGCCTTCTTCTCCGCCGCCGAGCGTCGGACCTGCCCTGGCGAAGCTCAAACCGACCGGCGCCTCAACCGCCGTCGGCGACGCCATCAACGATGCCCTGGCATTGCACCGCGGGCAGCCGATGGCGGGCATCCTGCTGGTCACCGACGGACAATCGAACGCCGGCCTCGACGCCCGGGCCGCCGCGGCCGCAGCGGGCAAGGCCGGGGTGCCGGTCGTATCACTGGCCGCCGGCACGCCAGAGGGCCCGCGCAACGTGAGGCTGGCGGGAATCGAAGCCAGTCCGGTCGTTTTTCTTCGCGACCCGGCGGACCTGTCGGTGCTCGTGGAGTCGCGGGGCCTTAAAGACGCGCCGGCGAGCGTGGTGCTCGAACAGCGGCAGGACGACGGCACCTGGAAGGAGCTTGCCCGCGAGCCGGTCATCCTGGGAGAGGACGCCGCCTTAAAGCGGATCAACTTCCGCATCACGCCTGAGGCGCTGGGCCAGCTTGATTTTCGCGCTCGCGTGACCGACGCCGGCCCGGAACTGACCGAAGACGACAACTCCGACACGGCCTCGATCAAGGTCGTCCGCCAGACGATCCGCGTGCTGCTGCTGGCCGGCTATCCGGGCCCCGAAGTGCAGTTTCTCCGCAACGCCCTGCTGCGTGACACGGGCATGGAGTTCGCGAGCTGGGTGCAAAACGCGCCGCCCGAGTACGAGCAGATCGGCGGCCGGCCCATCCGGCGCCTGCCCGCCAACCAGAAAGAGCTCGACCACTTCGATACGCTCATCCTGTTCGACCCCGACATGCGAAGCCTCGGCCCTGCCTGGCCGGAGATGCTCACCAAGTTTGTCGGCGACGCGGGGGGCGGCCTGATCTACATCAGCGGAGAGTTGAATTCGCAAAAGCTGTTCAATCCGGAGTCGGGGGACGGTTCCTCGCTGGGGGTCGGAGACGTTGCTTCGTCGTGGCTCCGCATGCTGCCGGTGGTGCGCGACGCGGGGCTTTATCAATCGGCCGCCGACGTGCGGCTCAGCTCGCGGGAGACGTGGACGCTCGAGTTGACGAACGAGGGGAACGCCGACCGCATCTTTCAGTTCGCCCCCGAACCGGGCCGCAACCGTGAAGTGCTGGCGAGTCTGCCGGGCATGTTCTGGCATTTTCCGGTCACGCGGGCCAAGCCCGGCGCGACCGTTCTCGCCCGGCACGGCGATCCGCGGATGCGGAACCAGTTCGGCCGGCACGTGCTCATGGCCACCCAGCTCTACGGACCCGGCCGCACGGTGTTTATCGGCTTCGACAGCACCTACCGCTGGCGCTACCTGCACGAAGAGTATTTTGACGGCTTTTGGGCCCGGCTCGTCGATCGCGTCGGGCGCAGCAAGGTGCTCGGCGGTCGATACCCGTTTACGCTGGCCGCCGACAAGGCCGCCTACCGCGCGGGCGACCGCGTGACGATTCGGGCCGAAATCGTGCAGACTTCCGACGATCCTTCGACTATTTCCGACCTGCGCGGCGACGTCGAGTGGGGCCAGGAAGGGAGCGTGCCGCTGGATTTTGAGGCCTTGCCCGACGATCCAAGCGTGTTTCAAGCCAGTTTCGTGGCGAACGAACCGGGGGCCTACACCGCGCGTGTCACGCCGGCTACGATGGCCGGCGATGTGGAGAGCGGGCTGCGGCCGGCCACCCTGGCTTTCCGCGTCGAGCCCCCGCAGGCGGAGCGCGACAATCCAACCCTCGATCGCCCCCTGTTGGAAGAACTCGCTCGGCTCTCCGGCGGCGCGGTTTTCGCGCTGACCGAAAAAGAGAAAGTCGCCGACGCATTCAAGGTCAATGAGGTCGAGCGGCCGCTGGAGTACCGCGACGAAATCTGGGACGCCCCGATTCTGTTCGGTTCGGTCGTGGTGCTTTTGACGCTGGAGTGGCTGCTGCGGAAGAAATACCGCATGGCGTAGTCGGGCGTAGTGTTCCAGAGTGCCGCGGGCGCGTGACAAGTTCGCCGTGTTCGCACCGTCTCCAGCCGTATACCGAGCCGACTGAGACCTGCTGCGGCAGGTCTGGTAGCAGCCGTTTGTAGTCGGGTTTGTTTTGGGCGACGAATAATTCGGGACGGGATCGTTACGGCCTGACCGCCGCTACCGAGCAGAGGTGCCGGCTACCGCCTCCGAGCAACGCAAAACCAGGTGTAGGGCCCGCCGGGCGAAAAGTGCAGGTCAGGAAGATCGGGGCGAACCTCGAAGCGGGCCTCGCGGATCGACTCGACCAGCCAGCCGACCGAGAACGCGTCCCGAAGTTCCTGCTGGGTGACGCGGCGGGGGCCGTTGCCAGGTGGCTCCTTGTCGCTGAAGCACGCCAGAAACAACCTGCCGCCCGGCTTGACGACGGTGCTCAGGCTGGCGACGTACCTGGCACGGTCTTCGTCGGAAAAAACGTGGAACAGCCCGCAGTCGATCGCGGAATCATAGACCTCCGGCAGGGAGTCCAGATGCAGCGCGTCCATCACCAGAAAAGTCGCGTCGAGCCCGCGCTGGCGGGCCTTTTGCGTTGCTTCGGCGATCGGTTGTTCCAGGAAGTCGACGCCGGTGACCCGTTGGCCGCGCGCCGCGAAGAAAAGGGCGTTCTCGCCAGTGCCGCAACCGACGTCGATCACCGAGCCGCTGACCTCGTCCGCCGCCTCAACGAACGCCCTCTGCGGCCTGCCGATGTCCCAAGGCGGCTTGCCTTGATAGGCTTCCTGGAAGTGCTGTTTGTCGGGGGCGTTGCTCATGGGCTACCTTTGGTTCGCTGGCCAAAAATCGAAGATGACGTGGGCAGCGGATGGCTCGCCGCGACCAACTATGCGGTGGTGGACCAATAGAACGCCACAAACGCCTCAGACAGCTCGGCCACCGCCGCCACGTCGTTCCACTGCGCGTACATCCGCAAACCCGTCCGGAACTCGTCCAGGTCCGTGAGGAACGACGGGAGCGGCTGCCGGAGTGACCGGCTGTACTCGCCTACCATCCCGGCGAACTCGGCTGCCGCCACCGGCTTGCACAGCCCGGCCTCCGCATACGGGGCGAAGTACGACTGCCGGCCCTCCCAGTCCTGCGCCTGCAGTGTCTTTACCCAGAACAGCAGGCCGGTCGAGAAGTCCGGCTTCGGCCCTCGGAAGGCCCAGATGCACTGCTCGGAGCAGGGCGACTCGAAGTCCCGGTGGCCGAACTCCACGACCTCCAGCGGCGGGGCCTCGGCGGCTGCGAGCCAGGGCAAGTCGGCCGCCAGTTTCTCCCGCGTGAACACCTTTTGCGCCTCCGCGAACTATTATTCCAGCTTTCTGAAGGCAGTAAAACACCCCTGGCGCCCGAAGGCAACCAGGGGCGTTCGCTTGCACCTCTACAACTCGACCGACTCGACCTCCGCCACGAACCGGCCGGCGTCGCTGGCGAGGAACGACGCCACGACGTTGAACACGGCGTCACTGAAGCCGCCGATGTTCAAGATGTCGCCGCGGTCCGGCGCCTGAGTCGTCGTGTACGGCTGTAGGTCGATGCAGATCAGCTTTGGGCCGAACATGCCGGCGCCCTGCAGCCGCAACTGGTTCTTGACGAAGTCCTGCCACTGGGTCATGACCCCGGTCGCGCCGTAGCGGCCGGCCGCGAACCGACGACCTGCGTACACCCAGCTCTCGTTGTCGCTCACCAGCACCACGCCCGCGAACTTGCGCTCGCGGTACTTCGTGTTGGCCTCGCAGAGCGGCAGCGAGCAGTCGGTTCCGCCGCCACCAAACTTCGCCAGCCGCTCGGCCAGGCTGAGGATGGTGTCGTGCGGATCGAACTTCGCCTCGTAGGCCCGCGTGTCGAACGGGATCACGATGCTCTCCGGGTTGCGGCGCAGGACCGCCGCGGCGAACAAGGCCGCCACGTCCACGCACCGCATCTTGCTCGTCGCGCCGCGGCCACGGTGCCCCGTGGCCGGGCTCTGCATCGAGCCCGACGTGTCGAGTCCGACGACCACGGGGCCGGGCAGCTCCGGCACGTTTCCACAGGCGATCTCGGCCGCCCCGTGCAGGGCCGCCTTGATCTTCTGCGACACGTCGTCGCCCGCGTTCAGGTAGGCCGCCAGGTACTGGTACGGGAACTGGCGGGAACGGCGGATCTCGTCGGCGTCCGCGAGGCGGTTCGCCACGTAGTCTGCCACCCCGCGGTCCTGCAGGACCTCGTGACGCGCGAGCGTGTTGAGGTTCATGCGCAGCGCCTGCGGACCCATCTGCCGGGCGATCGCCTTCCAGACGAGCGGACCGCGAGCCGCGTCGGCCAGCAGATCCCAGCGGACGTTCAGCCGCGCCAGGATGCCGGCCTGCAACTCGGGCGTCTCGGCCTGGCGGTAGGCCGTCAGGCGCCGAACCTGCTCGGGCAGATTGCTCTCCGTCGCCGGAGCCCACTTCTCGACCGGCTTGTCGGTCAGCCAGCCGAACAGCGCCCGGCGCTCGTTGTCGAGCGGCGTAGGCCGAGCCAGCCGCAGCACGTCGCGCAGGCTCGGATCGTTGCCGATCGACGCCGACAGCATGACGCTCACCGAGGCCTTGTTCAGCCAGCGCTGGAACGCCCGCTGCAACGAGCTCGACAGGCCCTTGCGGCCGAACTGACCCGAACGCAGCATCTGGAACAGCGTGCGCAGCACGCGGCCGTTGTCTACCACGCGATCGAACGCGCGGTGGAACAGCTTGCTGTCGCGCTGGGCCAGCACGAGCAGCAGGGCGGCCGGCATGTCCTTCATGTAGGCCCGCTCGCGGCCGTAGACCGCCAGCTTGGCCAGGAAGAGGTTGTCGTCCACCTGGTCGATCAGCGCGCGCAGCTCGTCGAGCTGGCCCTGGGCGTCGGCGTAGTAGATTCCGCCGAAGCAGCCGGTCGCGGCCACTTGCGCCAGGGCGTGCTTGGCCGGCAGCCGGTAAGCCAGTCCGCCGGCCTCATTGTGGGCGGTCGCCCGCGGCAGCCGGCTGGTGATGCTCGAAAACAACGTCTTGTTGGCCATTGCTGGGCCTCCTTTCAAAACCAAGCCGACGAAGGATGAGCAGAGCGCCGTACCGTCTTTCAGGTACTGGGAAGCTCCCGCTTCCCTGGCATCGTGGGAGGATGTACTCCACTCAGGCAGTCGGCTTGTGTGTGCGCAAAAAGCGCCCGACGAGGGGTTGGGCAGAGGTTCCTGACCGTCCGCCGCAGCGGACGCCCAGGTCCGGCCCCGCAGCGTTTTTTCGAGGGGGCCGGGCAGGAGTCGAACCTACTTTAGCCATGTACTCCGCACCGGCAGTCGGGCGTGTTTTGGTCAAAAAGACCGACGAAGTTGTGACCAGAGTTTTACGGTGCTCTGCCATTGAGCTACGGCGCGTCGCTGTGTCGATTGCGCCGGCGGGACTCGAACCCGCAACACCCGGATTGATGATCATGTACTCCAATCGGCAGTCGGTCGTTATCAAAGACCACCCAACGAAGTTTTGGTTCGGACGTCGTCTTCCTTTCAAGATGTAGTCTGAACCCGCAGTTGGTCGGTCAGAGACGCCGGCGGGAGTCGAACCCGCTTGAAACCGCTTTGCAGGCGGTTGCCGTGCCGTCTGGCTCCAGCGTCGTTGCGCCATCAATACGTTCGCACCTTGAAGTGTTGGACACGAACCGGCAGGGCAGGTTCGGCGGCGAGACCAGTGCGACTCACGTCGCGGAACTGGCAAGACCGCGCGCGGCCGTATAGCTTAGAAGCGGAGCAAATTCAAAGGAGCTGCCGCTATGAAGATCAGGGCGATCATTCACCCGGCCGAAGAGGGAGGCTTTTGGGCGGAGGTTCCCGCGCTGAAAGGCTGCTATTCGGAAGGCGATACCTACGAGGAAACGCTGGCGAACATCCGTGAGGCCGCGGAGGGCTGGCTGCAAGTGGCCGCCGAACAAACGGCGGCGAGCGAACCGGCGCAGCTCGCGGAGATTGAGCTTTGAAGGCTGTCTCCGGCAAGCGGATGTGCAAGGCGCTCGAAGGCAAGGGGTGGTTGCTCAAGCGCATCAAGGGCAGTCACCACATTTACGCGCATGCCAGTCACCTGGACACGATCATCTCGGTGCCGGTACACGCAAATCGAATGCTGAAAAAAGGCACGCAACAGGGCATCATGAAGGATGCGGGTTTAACGGACGCCGACCTTTGACGTAGGCCGGCCGGCGTCAGCGTGTATGAGGTAGCAGGCTCGCCGCGTGCCGTTGCTGCGGACCGATCGGTCCTGCTTTTCCGAGCGGCATGGCACACCAAACGGCCCAAGGCGACGGCACACGGCGTGTGCCTGCTACTGAAAGTGTCCTCGCCAGGAATTGAACCTGGTCTACGAGCTTCGCGGGCTCGCGTGCGAAATCCGGCACACTCCGAGGACAAGCTATCTCGAATAGCAGCACCCCGCCGAGGGGTCGAACCTCGTCTTGCAGTTCCGAAGACTGCCGTGCTTCCATCACACTCGCAGGGCATTGTCGGCTTTCGCGGAGCGAAAGGCGACAAAACCTAACCAAAAGTGTCCCGACCTGGAGTCGAACCAGGACCACGACCTTCGGAGGGTCGGATGCGTTCCGTTACACCATCAGGACGAGCAAAGTAGCACGCACGCTCCGCCGTGCCGTCGCCGCGGACCGACAGACTCATGCGTTGGACGGTATTGACCGCCCAACGGACCAAAGTTATGGCACGCGGAGTGTGCCGACGACCAGGCGAGCCGAACCTTTCAGTTGCAGGCCCCGGTATTGAGCCGGGCGCACCGACCTTATGAAAGTCAGTTGGGCACCTGCCCGCCTGCAGCGAGCGACTCGAACTCGCAAGTTCCACGAGGACGAGTTGCTTTTCAAAAATGGCTCAGGTGGGACTCGAACCCACAGCATCCCTGGTTCTAAGCCAAGGTGGCCTGCCGTTGCCTACCGAGCCGAAACGTTTTGCTACGAGTGCCCAGGGCGGGAGTCGAACCCGCAAACGCCTGGCCACCAACTCTGTGCGTCGGTGCCCAGCCGAGCCGCTCTGCCTGTTGGCGTACCTGGGGCAACTCGCTGGCGGCCGTGAGACCGCCAGCGAAGTTATCAAGCAAGCACTTCGACCACGATGCCCGAGCCCACGGTCTTGCCGCCCTCTCGGATCGCGAAGTGGCTACCGGTGTGGATGGCCACGGGCTTTCCGAGTTCGACGACCAGGCTCACGTTGTCGCCGGGCATCGCCATCTCGACGCGATCGGCCAGGCTGGCCTCGCCGGTAACGTCGGTCGTGCGGAAGAAGAACTGTGGCGAGTAGCCGCTGAAAAACGGCGTGTGCCGCCCCCCTTCTTCCTTGCTCAACACGTAAACCTTTCCTTTGAACTTTGTGTGGGGCTTGATCGACCGCGGTGCGGCGATGACCTGTCCTCGTTCGATCTCCGTGCTTTTGATGCCGCGGAGAAGAAGCCCGACGTTCTCGCCCGCCACGCCCTTCGACAACGCCTGACGAAACGCCTCAACGCTCGTCACGACGGTCTCCCGTGTGCCGCCCAAGCCCACAACCTCAACCTTGTCGCCCGGCCTGACCTCGCCTTGCTCGATCTTGCCGGTCGCGACCGTCCCGCGGCCCTCGATCGCGTGGACCCCCTCGATGGCCATCAAGAACGGTTGCTCGACCGCTCTGACGGGCTCGGGCAACGCGTCCAGCGCCGCTAGCAACTCCGCGATCGGGCGGCTTGCCTCGGCGTCGGCAGGGTTGGCCAAAGTCGCCTTGGCGCTTCCCCGCACAAACACCGTGTTTTCGCCGTCGAATCCGTATTTGCTCAGCAAGTCTCGGGTCTCCAGTTCGATCAACTCGACCAGTTCGGGGTCGTCCACCAGATCGACCTTGTTGAGGAACACCACCACCTGCGGCACCGACACCTGCCGCGCCAGCAGGATGTGCTCTCGTGTCCGCGGCATCGGTCCGTCTGTCGCGGCGATCACCAACACGGCGGCGTCCATCTGGGCCGCCCCGGTAATCATGTTCTTGATGTAGTCGGCATGACCGGGACAGTCGATGTGGGCGTAGTGCCGTAAGTCGCTCTCGTACTCGACATGACTCGTCGTGATCGTCACGACCTTGGAAGCGTCGCGGACGGTTCCGCCCTTGGCGATGTCGCCATAGGACTTCACTTTGGCGAGGCCCTTGGCCGCCTGCACCGCCAGGATGGCGGCGGTCAGCGTGGTCTTGCCGTGGTCGATGTGGCCGATCGTGCCAACGTTCAGGTGTGGTTTGCTCCTTGTTGCCATCGCTAAAAACTCCTTCGTCTCGAACCTGGAGACGCTCAGGGTGACCGGCTCCGCAAGGCCCAATCGTCTGATCTTTTTGAACTACGAGTTACGCCAGGGCTTGCGTTGCCAACAGTCCAGTCGGGATGGTGGGAATCGAACCCACTCGCTCGTGCTCCCAAGGCACGCGGGCCGCCGTTACCCTACATCCCGTTGTTTTGTCGTCGTCAAATCGGCCGGGCTTGCCGACCTCCGGTAGCCTTCTGCCAAACGAAAAAGGCCCGGCGTCTTGTGACACCGGGCCTCGAAGGGCTCCATCGTCTGGCCAAAGGGCCGGGCCAGCACGTGTGTCACAACCGCAACGGATGCGCATACGAACACATCCCTTCACGTTCGGTGATGCCTGGCCGTAATTTCGTCATGAGAGAATCTCGTTGGCCCAATCTCGTGGACCCAGTGAGGCTGTGTTCGCGGCGGCACAGCCCGGCTACATGAGCGGCTGCTTCCGCCTGGTTATACCTTCCTAGACGCAGAAGGTTTCGTTTGGTTCACGAGATTTCTTCTGCTCGCCGGTCAACGTCGACCGCCCGACTGAGATTATGCGGCGAGTTTTCTCGTCTGCGAGACGTCGCTTCGTTCGCCGACGAGCGTCGCGACGAGCGCGTCGGGTGAATGACGATTCAACCAGGCGGCCCGATGGGCCTGGGCGGCCGCGCGGTAGGCGTGGAAGTTGTTGAGCACCTGCCTCGTGGCGGCGACAAACGTATCGAGATCGCCGTCGAAGGTTTCACCCCCCCCGGCAGGCAACTGGTCGGCCAGCCACGTACCCGCCGGAACCACCGCCGTGGCCCCGGCGGCAAGCGCCTCGGCCAACACGCCCGACGTACAGGCGCGATAGCGGCCACGCAAATAGGGCAAGAGCATTATGTCGGCCTGGGCTGCCAACTCGTAATACTCGGCAGGCGCCAGGGCTCCTGCTCTGCCGATCAGCTCAACGCCGGGTCGTTTACGGAGCCTCCGCAGTGCGGCCACGCTTCGCGGGTTGTGCTCCGGCTGGCCCAGACTCGACTGGATCAGCAGTCTCGCTCTGCCGGGCGCCAGGTAATCCTCGTCCAGCGCTTCGATCAGCTCTGGAAGCCAGTGAAACCCCTTTTCGTCACGAGCGCCGCCAAGATACACCAGGGTGATGGGCGCCTGCGACGGACGCTCGAGCTGGGGCATCAGTTCGGCGCGAAACGGTAAAGGCAGCACGCCGAACGAGAGGTCGACGAGCGACTCATAGTCACCCGAGAGGACTTCCGAGTCGGTATAGAACCGAATGCGGTCGGACTTGCCCCAGTCGACGTGCAGTTGCAAAAAACTCCGCTGTATGCGCGTCTGGGGCGTTTCGATCAGTTGGTTGCCGTCCTGCTCCAAGAGCGGATGGCGAAACTCCAGGTGGAAAACCGGCGATTGCGCTCCAAGCCTCTCAACGGCCAGGTGTACGGCCAGAACCTCGCGGGCGTGCGCCGTCTGCAACAGCACGTGATCGTTCGGCCCGGCCGACGCAGCCGAGAGGAACCGCTCGAGGTCCTCGAGGAAAATCAGCGCATATTCCAGCTCGGGAGCCAGCCCTTCGGGCAGCAGGCGTCCTGCCGCGTCGAAGATTCTCGGTGAGGCCGGCTGCCCCGTGATCGCCCGATGGAGCCGCGGCCATGGCGAAGCTTGCTCGGCGAGCGAGGCGTTGTGGCCGTAACGGAGCCGAAAGCCAAGGCGGCGGAGCCCTGCCAGCGCGTGAGCACGGCTCGCCGGCGCCGCAACCCGCGGAAGGCAGCAGTAGGCCACGAGCCTGCCGGCGTCGTAGAACAGCGGCGGGAGCAGAAAATAGGCGCCACGTTCCGCCAGCCGTATTGCCCGCCGGCAGATCTTGATGAGGGAGGTGGAGATGCTCGAACGGCCCGTCGTGAGCTTTTCCAGGGCGGTCGGCTCTTTCCACATCCAATGATCGGTGCGAAACAGGGCGTGGCTGGTGAGCCAGTCGGGGCAGAGGTCGCCCCGGCAGTCGACATGAGTACCCAAAATCGGCTCGAAACCGGCGCGCCGGGCCGCCTCCGCTACCGAGATCGACGTCTCGTAGTAGTGGCCCAACTGGTCTTTCAGGCCGTTACTAAGGACCAGGAATTTGGGGCGAGTCGCCAGTCCCACGAGCAAGCCGACCTCACGAATGATCCAGTTTCATCAGGCGGCACGCACTTGCCGGCCGTCGACAAGGTTCGAGCGCGGCGCATCGCCGAACGAACCGCCCGGCAACGTCGCCGGCGCCGAGAGTTCGGCCGACAACCGCTCGACGGCCTCAAGCAGTTGCTGCAGCTCGCGCTGGAGCCGCACGACCTCGTGCAGCATACCGTCGTTGCACAGGTTCACGTCCTCCAACTGGCGGCGGAGGGGCGCCATTTCAGCCGCGAGCCGTTCGTTCAACTCGGCGGAGAGCGTGACCCGTTCGGCCGTGAGGTGGCGGGCGATCTCGCGCAGATCGTCGCTGACCGCCAGCGCGATCTGAGAGCGCAGTTTGGCGAGTACCCGGTCGCGCGGCCGTTTCACCAAGCGGAGCAAGAAGGCTTTGAGTTGCTGCACCAGGCGAGTCATGCTGCTCTCGAGAGCCGCTGCGCGGCGTTACGCGGCCTGCCGGGCCGCCGGTGTGTAGTGGTTCAGATAGGCGGCGATGATCTCGTGGGTCGGGCCCGCGGCGTGTACGGCGCCGTGCTCCATCCACACCACCCGCTGGCATAAGTCGGCCACGGACTTCAGATCGTGGCTAACCATGACGATGATTTTTGCCTTCGACATCATCTCTTCCATCCGGCAGCGGGCCTTTTCGCGAAACGACAGGTCGCCCACGGAAAGAACTTCGTCCACCAGCAGGATTTCCGGCTCGATCGAGGTGGCGATCGAAAACGCCAGCCGCACCGACATACCGGCCGAATAGTAGCGCACGGGCATATCCAAAAAATGCCCAAGTTCGCTGAAATCGGCCACCGACTGCATCTTCGCGCGCACGCTCTTGGGCGTTTCGCCTTGCAGGTAGCTGCGGTAACCGATGTTTTCCCAGCCGGTGGCGTCCCCCTCGAAGCCGAGGGCGATATCGAAGAGCGAGCTGATGCGCCCCTCGACGATCCGCCGGCCGCTGGTGGGAGGATAAATGCCGGCCAGCAGCTTGAGGATCGTGCTCTTGCCGGCGCCGTTGTGCCCGATGATCCCCACCCGCTCGGCGTCGCCGATGGAAAGATCGACGTCACGCAGCGCGTGCACTTTCATCCGGGGATTGACCGACTTGCGGAACCTTCCCCGCACGATGAACTCCTTGAGCGTGAGCCCGGAGTCTTTCCGCACGTTGAAAGTGAGGCTGACCTTGGACAGTTCGATGCGCGCCATGTTCGCCTGAGAATGAGGGGCCGCGAGTATAGCGAGAGTTGCGGAAGATGCAATGTCAGTCGAGGTTTCACGCGGCGCGACGGCCGGTCGCGGTGCGGGCCTGGTCGACGGCCTCGGCGTAGAGCGAGGCAACCCGCCGCCAGTCGTGGGTTTCGGCCACGTAGCGCATGGCGGACTGGCCCAGGTCCGCCCGCCGCTCTGGCTGGCCGAGCAACCCGCGCATCGCTTCTTCCAGCGATCGGTCGCCGGGTGAAAGGGGGCCGATTTTTTTAACAACCGCGTCGGGGTAACTGGAAAACGTATCGACGTCGGTCACGATCGTCGGCACGCCGGCACTGAGCAACGTGAGCAGCGCGCCGGAGGTCTCGCCGCGGGTCGGGGGCCGCCGCAGGTTCATGGCCAGGTCGGTGATCGACATCAGGTCAAGAAACGTCTCCATCGGCGCGTGGCCGAAGAAACGCACGCGATCGCCCAAGCCAAGCTCGGCCGCCCTTGCCTGTTCGCGTCCCTCGTTCAGATCGCTTCCGACAAAAACCAGCCGGACCGACGGAAAATCGCGGGCCAGGCCGCCGACCGCCTCGATCACTTCGCTGTGATACTTGGCGCCGTTCAAGAACCCGAAGCAACTCAGGATAAGCTCGTCGTCTTTGAATCCGTAGCGCTCGCGCAGAGCCGGCTTTTGCCAGGCGGGCACCAAATGCAGGTTGGCCCCGTGCGGTATGACACGGACCCGCGGCACGAGGTGCGGATAGGCGTGGGCGATTTGCTTCGCCCCCGACGGATCGTGGACGACGATCACGGCCGCTGCCTCCAGCACGCGTCGGTTGAAAGCCAGACCGCGGCGAAGGCACGCTTGCGCGATCCCCCCCGGCTCGGCGCGCCAGGCGTCGGCCGAGGTGCGATATTGCTCGCCCAGCTCCGGCGACTCCAGGGCGATCTCGCGGGCGATGAAATCGGCCGGGGCAGCGGGGCGCAGGGCATAGCCGAAATGAAACTCGGGCAGCGCGTAGTCGTGCAGCACCACCACGCCCGGATGTCGCAGCAGCATGTCGTAGAGGTAGGCGCACATGTGCGTGTTTGCCATCTGGTACACGATGCCGGCGTACTCGGTCGCCCGCTGAAAGCGGTCGAAGAGCCGATGGTCGCGGCAGGCAAATTCGCACGACGAAACACCCAGTTCCGGGAGATAGTCGTGGTCGTGGTAAAGGTCGATCCAGAAATGATGTTTGAGAACCGCCAGCAGCCGCTGGGAGTAGTCGGCGATGCCTGAACGAAGCGGCAAAAGCGGAGAGAAAAAAGCCAGCGGCGGCTGTCGTCGGCCGGGGCGCGCGCCGGACACCGCAGAGCCTCGTGCCTGTTGGTGCCGTCCATCCGCCGACAAGCCGGCTGATTCAGCTCGGACGCGCTCGGCTGCGCCCAGGAGGGCCTCCATCGCTCGGGTGGCAACCGGCTCCATTTGAAAACGTCCGGCCGCCTCCGGCGCTCGCCGGCGGAATGAGTCGAGAAGCAACACGTCGCCCAGCAGTCGGGCGAGTGCGGCCGACAGGCTCGCGGGCTGGTCGACGTCGGCCGGCACGGCGGCACTTGCCGCCACCTCTAAATGAGGTGAGCGCCAGTCGACCACGGCCGCCGCGCCGCACTGAAGGGCGTGAAGCACGCCCAACCCCGATCCTTCGTGCGGACTCGCGTCCACCATCAACTCGCAGCGCTGATAAAGAAGTCGGCGCAGGTCGGCGCTTGCGGGGTCCACGATGAGGATACGGTCGGATAGACCTCGCAGGCCGAATTGACCTCGCCAGTCGGCCAGTCGCCGTTCGGGCATTTTACACGCGATGACGAACTGTACATCCGAAGCGCAAGAATTGGAAAGTCGCTCGACCGCGGCGGTCCACACCGCCAGGCTGCGATCTTCCTCGTCGCCCGCGAGGCAAAGGGCGAAGGGCCCGCGGATGCCAAGCGATCCGAGGATCTCCCGCTCGCGGGCGCTCGGCGGCTGGCGACGATCGCAGGGAGAAAAATCGTGGTCGCAGGCCGGGCCGATTGCCACCACCCGGCTTTCGTCGATTTCAAATGAGCGGAGGCAATCCTGTCGGGTCGCTTCGCTCACCGTCAGCAGCAAATCGTATCTCGGCAGGGCGAGCAGCGCCCGGCGATAACGCTCGGCGTTGCCGGGCCGCTGCAGAAATCGGTCCGGAACGAGTGCCGGTGCCAGGTCGTACAACAGCCCGGCCAGGCAGATGCCGTTCGTCGGCGCGCTGGGCGGGACGTAAGTTGCCGTGGGGTCGAGAACGCACGTTGTCAGCCACAGGTCGACGTCCCGGCCTGCCTGCTCCATCGCGACTTGTCCGTTGGCAGCCCCCGCGTGATGAAAGGCAAACCACTCGTGCTCGGCAAACCGCGAAGTGAGTTTCTCGACGAGAGCTCGGGCGTACCCGCCGGTCGGCGAATCCGGCGCGCTCTCGGCGGCGTGCAAGTCGAGGCCGATTCTCACTTGCTAGATTCCTTACAGGTAAAAAATGAGCCGGCGCTGCAGCCGCACCAGCATGAGCGAGGCAAGACCGAAGGCCAGGGCCGTGATCACGGTTACGGCAATCCAGGCCCGGGCCGTCGGGAAGTTGCCGTTCAGCACGGGCTGGCGAATCAGGTCGAGCAGGATGGCCGCCGGGTTGTAGTCCACCAGGCAGCCCAGTCCACGTTCCTTCAGTTGCTCCGGCGGAATGAAGATCGGCGTGGCGTAGAACATGATTTGAAGTCCGATCTCGAGCAGGTGCTTCATGTCGGAGAATCGCACATGAGCGAAGCCGGCAATCACCGCCAGCGACCAGCCCAGCACGACGAAGATCGCCAGGCCGGGGATCAGGGCGGTGAGCGCCGGCAAGTTGCCAAACCCATTGCACCACCAGGTGAGCACCAAGACGACGATGAGAGCAAGCCCGAAGTGAAAGGCCGCGCCCAGGACGGTGCGAAGCGGATAGATGGCCAGGGGCGCGGGGTACTGGCGAATGTATGACTCGCCGTTGTAGAAGCTCTCGCAGCCTTGGGTGATCGTGGTCGAAAGGTATCCCCAGGTCGTCAGGCCCGACAGCAGGAAGGGGCCATAGCTTTCGAGGGGGTAGTTGAAGAATTTATGAAAGACGATGCAGATGATCGTCGTCATGGCGATGGGATGCAAGAGGGACCAGCCCAGACCCAGCACCGATCGCCGGTACCGCGTGCGCAGGTCCTTTCTCACCAGCGACAGCCAGAAATAGCGACAGCGCCAGATCTCGGCGGTGTATCCGAACGCGGCTTGAGTTGATGTCATGTTGCCCGGTATCCGTTCAATCGTGATTCAGCTATTTGCCCTTGCCGCGTTAGGCCGCCTTGCGGCTCCGCTGCGGCTTGCCTTCGGCGGACGGCAGAGTGAGAACCGCGGGCGCCGCGACGAGATCTAAGGCGTCCGACAAGCGGGCCCAAACTCGCTCGGTGCTGGCCAACTCGTGCATCCGCTCGCGGCCGCAGGCGGCCATGGCGCGGTAGCGCGCCGCGTCGCTTTGCGCCACCCGATAGCTCGTCTGAAACTGCGCGGCCAGGTCGCGCATGTCGATCTGCTGCCAGGTGGTGGTTTGCCGCTTGTCAGGGTCCCATTGCCAATGCGTCGGCACGGGGCGCGAGGGGAGGACGAACGCCAGCTCGTCGTCGACGTATTCCGCCATCGCCGTGTGGGCGGGCGCGATCGCCGGCCGGCCCGAGGCCAGCGCGTCCTGAAGGGGCAGACAGGCCCCCTCGGCGTGCGAGGCATTCACGTAGTAGGTGCTGGCCCGCGCCAGCTCGAACATCTGCTCGTCCGGCAGATAGGCGGCGATCACGGCCAGCCTGGCACGGTGACGCACTTGCAGTTGTTGATAAAAGGCGAACAGCCTGTGAAGCCCCTCCTGGCGCATCCCCTGGCTTACCGCCAGCTTGATCACCAGGGTGGCGTCTGCCCGGTCGCCCAGGGCCCGCAGGAAAGCGTCGATGATGCCGCGCCAGTTCTTACGGGTGTCGAAAGGGTTGAGAATGCACGTGTAGACGATTCCCGACAGCTCCAGCCGGTCGCTCGGCCGAAAAGGAACGGGAAAGATCTCCTCGAGAGTGGGCGGGCGCGGAGGGGGCTCTCTGCCGATCACGGCATGGCTGGAAGCGGCCAACCGCCGGTGCAAGGCCGCGGGCAGAAGGGGCCGCACGCCTTTTCGGTAGACCCTGCGGCCCTGTTCACGGATCGAACGGGCCGCTTCCGCCGACCTCTGGCGAACGATCTCGCCCAGCGGCCGACCACCCTGGGGCAAGACGTAACACGGGCAGTCGAGCGCCGCCTGCTGGTCGCGCTCCCAGGGGGGGATCGCAAAGTATTCGTCGTCGATCGGCACCGGAACCACTTCGACCGGCGTCTGCACCTCGGCGCGAGAAAACGAATCGCGAGTGAACTCGCAGGCGGTCAAGATCAGGTCGAGCTTCTCGGCCATCGTCACCCAGTTGTTGCGCGGATCGCCCGCCACGTCGTAGTCGGGAATGTTGGGAAACTCCCAGAAGGGAAAGGCCACGTTGGCCGCCCCGTCGACGGTCCTCATGTACTGCAGCGGCAAGAAGCCCAGGTGCACGGCATCCTGCCCGCTTTGTCGGGCCGCTTGCACGGCCTCGTGAATTCCTTCCGGCGACTGCGACACTTCGGCCACCGTCGCCCAACGATCGAGCAAAGGGAGGAACGATCGCAGCACGAAATAGTACGAATAACAGTCGTCACCCGTGCGGCTGGCGACTTCGCGCGGCCTGAGCGGCGAGGTGGTGAACAGAGCGCGGGTCATGTGCGGTTCGCTCATCCAGCTTTCTCCAGTTGGGCCAGGGCGGTGGTGGCGGCCAGCGTCTCCTCGGAAGCGAGACAGACGAGACCGCGCCCGGGCTCGTCCTCGTCGAGAGTCTCCTGGTCCAAAATCCGGTTCACGTGGTCTTCCAGCGACGCCAGCCGCCGGGCGAGCGCCACGTGGTCCCAATGGAACCCCTCCTGTCGGTCGAGACGTGCCGTCAGTTTCGCGTCCAGCGCGTGCAGGGCTTTCGTCAACTCGGCGAACTGCGTGATCTCGTCGGCGTATCGCTCCGATATCCGCCGCGCCAGACGCCGCTCAATCCGACGGGCAACGGCTTTGCACCACCGGACCGGCGGGCGCACGATCGCTTGAATCAATCGATTGATCATCGACGACAATCCGCTAAGGCAGTGTTGCTCCAGCCAACCCCAAGTCATCAGGTAGTCTCCGCATCAGGCGGCCTCCGCGCCGCAGCAAGTCTCTTGCACCAGGGCCTCGGTCAGCTTCTCGGCCATGAGGGCCATGCGATATACATCATCGAAGGCTGCGGATGTATCCGCCCAATCTGCCGCCGGCCTGCGATCGGCCGCGCGGGCAAGCGCCGCTTCGACCCGCGGCAGCAGCACCTCGCGCCGAAAATCGCGCCACACCACGGCGCTGGCCCTTCGTCCGATCGGCTTGAGGTCGAGGCGGCCTTCGAGCACGGCGGTCATAACGTCGGCAAACGCCTCTGCCGTTCGGGCCGCCTTCAAACAGTGAACGCGGTCGACGAACCACTCGCCCACGCCGCAGCTTTCGCTCATCACCATCACCGTTCCGTAGGCGGCTGCTTCTACGGGAGCGCAGCCAAACGGCTCGCGCGCCCAGGTCGGAAAGGCGAACAGGTCGTACTCGTGCCGAGCGTAACGGGCGATCAGGTCTTCTTGCGGACAGGCTCCCTTGAATTTCACCAGGTCTTCCACGCCGTGCTCGCGCGGCAGCGGGGCCACCGAGAGATCGCCCACCTTGCCGTAAAGGTCGATGCGAAAGTTTTCGTGCCCGCGGGCACGAACCAGGGCCGCCGCTTCGATCAGCAGGTGAATCCCCTTGTGCCGGCCCATCTGGCCGGCCGAGACCACGCGCAGCAACTCGCCGGGCCTGTAAAACCGCGACCGGACCGGCGGCCGCTCGCCGAGAACCCAGTTGGGTAGAAGCTCGACGTGGCCCTTCAGCTTCACGCCCCCGGCCTCGATTTCCTTCACCACTCTGTCGCTCACCGCCAGGTAGGAGCCGCTCAGGTATTGTCCCAGGGCGGCCGCGAGCGCCGGCAACTCTTCGTCTCGCAAGCAGCACAGGAGTCGCGGCGCGCAGTCTTCCAGGTGCCAGAGCCACGGGACGTTCAGGTATTCCAGGCCGCCGACGAGACCCAGCCCGCCGGTTCCCAGCAGGTTCCAGAGATAGACGACCTCGGGTTGAAAACGCTGCAAGTTATCCAGCAGAACGTGGACGTTGTGGGCGTTGGCCACCGCCGCTCGCCCGGCACTCGTCTTCCGCGTCACGGGCTGGCCATGCAAGACGCTGAAGGGGTCGTAGCAGTTCGCCAGCGCCAACTCGCGGACGACGTGCTCCTGCGGGCGGCAAGGAGTGCGCGGAGTGGTCGTCAACACACGCACGTCATGCCCACGATCGAGTAGCCCGTCGACCATCTGAGCGCAGCAGAGCTCGTAACCGCCGATGAAGTCGGGTGGGTAGAGATTGCTGACGACGAGAATCTTCATGCGGCGGCCCTCCGCACCCGGTCAACGAGCCCGCGGTAGGTGCCGTAAAGAGTGTTTCCCGCCGCAGCGTACTCGTCGTCGGTGGGCATGGCCGTTCCCAGGCTCTCCGCATCGAGACAGTGGTTTTGAGGCCACGCTGCCGGAACGCCGATCCGGCGAACGTCGATGCCCAGAGTCGCCAGCTCTACCCGCTTGGCGCTCACCAGGCTGTTTGCCACGGCCACGTCGTGGCAGACCACGACGTCGGCCAGTTCGCGCAATGCCAGTTCGGTGCTTAGCCAGTACCCTTCCACGCCCCACTCCGTCATGCAAATCGGCTTGCGCGCCTGCCTGGCGATCAACAGTCCCACTTCGCACGAGCGGCTGAAACCGTCGTGCAGATGGACCAGGTCGGCGGCGGACAGGGCCGCCGGCAAAGCCCAGGAGACGCGATCCCAGAAGGTGCGAGGCGAACCCGCCACCGGCAACACGACCCGCTCGACCCCCGCGCCGAGAGCACGGCAGCCCGGATTACGGCCGCACGAGATCACGTCGATCGACCAGGCGTGGCGCGATGCGAGAACGACGTGCCTGGCCAGCCGCACGAGGTGATCTTGCGCGCGCGTCGACGCGGTCGCATCGTCGCTGTCCAGAAGGCCCAGCCAGGCAATTTTCATTGATCGTTCCGACTCGTCTATCACGCGGCCAGCCGCTGTCGCGGACCGGCATGATCGTGGCCGAGCAGGGCCAGGTCGGCGTCGACCATCATCGTGACCAGGCGACGAAAGCCGACGTCGGGCGTCCAGCCGAGCATGCGCCGCGCCTTGGAGGCGTCTGAAAGGAGCAAGTCGACTTCCGCCGGGCGATGGAATTTCGGGTCGATCACCACGTAATCCCGCCATTTGAGACCGACGTGCTCGAAGGCGACCGTGACGAACTCTTCGACGCTGTGGGTCTCGCCTGTGCCGATCACGTAGTCGTCGGCCTTGGGTTGCTGCAACATCAGCCACATGGCCCGCACGTAGTCGCCGGCAAAACCCCAGTCGCGGCGCGCCTCCAGATTGCCCAGGCGCAGCTCGTTAGCCAGGCCGAGCTTGATCTTGGCCACCGCGTGCGTGATCTTGCGCGTGACGAACTCCAGACCGCGCCGCGGCGACTCGTGGTTGAACAAGATGCCCGAGCAGGCAAACATGCCGTAACTCTCGCGATAGTTCATCGTGATGTAGTGGCCGTATACCTTGGCAACGCCGTAGGGGCTGCGCGGGTGGAAGGGGGTGGTTTCGCGCTGCGGCGTCTCGTGAACCTTGCCGAACATCTCGCTCGAGCTGGCCTGGTAGAAGCGAATCTTGGGATCGACCAGCCGGATGGCGTCGAGCAGACGCGTCACACCCAGACCGGTCACTTCGCCGGTCAACTGCGGTTGTTGCCAACTCGTCGGGACGAAGCTCTGCGCGGCCAGGTTATACACCTCGGTGGGCCGCACTCGCCCTAAAAGCGAGACGAGCGACTGCTGATCGATCAGGTCGCCGGGATGCAGCTCGATCTGGCCGTCGAGGTGCCTGACGCGTTCGAAGGTCTCGGTGCTCGAGCGACGGAACATGCCGTGCACCTGATAGCCCTTCTCCAACAAGAGCTCTGCAAGATAGGAGCCGTCCTGCCCCGTGATGCCGGTGATGAGTGCGATGCCTGCCATAGATGTAGCGCCAATTCCCTCGAGACGCGGTTTGTGTAGCCGCTAAGCGTGGCTACTGTTTCGGCCGCCGACTGCGCAAGACTTGATGATTCTTCGGGTAATTCCTTCGGATGCCGCGTAAACTGCGAAACGCCGCCAAGCGCGCAAACTGCCCGTTCTCGGTCAGGGAACCGATTCGCCAAGCGGCGATATGCCTACGGGCGGCGGATGTTAGTCGCAGCCTCAAGGGCACGCAATGGCAGTTAATGGCGGTCGGCATCCTGGCATCCTGGGGGTGGCCGGCAACCAGGAATGGCCAAGGGCCAAAATCCAAGATGCGCGTCACTTCTGACCGCTGCCGGTCCACACGAGGCGATAGCCGGCTGCACGGGTCAAGAGGAGCACGGCAAGCAACGGCAGAAGGTAGAAGGTGTCGAAAAAGCAAGCGAAACCGAAGTCTCGCGACCACGATGGCCAAGAGCCCTCGCGGCGCATGACGTATTGAGTGGTGACGTGCCAAACGACCGTTTGCAGCGAGAGGATGACAACGGCCCAGCCCAGTTGCCGCCAGCGAAGTTGCGGCAATTGCAAGACGACGCGAAGTGTCAGGAGGTCGACGAGCGCCATCGACCAACTTAGGGCCCCGGGCCAGCCGACGATATTCTCGACGCCGACGGGCTGCTCCCAACCGACGCCCGCGTCAAGCAGGTGTTTCCACGCCAGCGAGATAGCGGCGGCGCCAAAGACCCACGCGAAGATCCTCCGCAACTCAAAGTGCTTCGCCACGCGCGACGCGGTTTCCGTCGCGGCCGGTGCGATTCGCAGCCCGCACTCGCGTGCTAAGCACAGGCAAGTGAACGTCAGTAGCGCGTGCGGCAGATGGTTCCAGGTTAGTTCGCCCTTCCAGACTCCAAGCCGGGGATCGTCCGAATGTAAAGGTCGCGCGACGAGCCAGAACGCCGCCGCAGCGGTCGGCCAACGGATAAGCCAGGAGGTGGCGCCCAGGGCGGACCAAATGGCAATCAAAACGAGCGGAACCGCGCATCCCGGCAGCATCCATCCCCGCCAGCCGCCTTCCGTAGGCGGCGCAATCGAAAGCATGAGGACGCCGGCCGCGCACAGCACGGCGGTGATCGTGAGCGAGCGGCGAGCGTGTCGTTCGGAAATGAGCGTCATCAGCGGCGTTTGCCCGCCGGGGAAGGGGTGCTCTCATCATATTGGTTGCCGCAGCCTCGGTGCAGAACAAAGCGGTTGCAAGCCACTTGCGCCGAGGCCTCTAAGAACGATCGACGAATGGCAGGGGTTGACGGCCTCGCGGATTGTGGCCGCTGGCCGCACCATACTTTGAGCCACCATCGGCGACAGGCGCCGGGCGGGTCGGTCAAATCAACAACGCACCTGATGTCCCACTACTGGTGAGATCCAGAAACTGCAGCAAGGTCAGCGCGTCGACTTCGAGATGGGACGAAGCTGCCGCACCAAGGGCAAGCGCCTGCTGGGGTGACGCGGCGGGAGCCTTCTGAAGAGACGTGGAACAGGCCGCAGTCGATCGAGGAATCGAAGACCTCCGGCAAAGCTGCGGGAAGGCTGGAGTAGAACCCTCCCTCACTTAGCAGGCCTCCCTCTTCCGGCGGGAAAGGAAACGTAGGAATGGGCCGGTTGTGGCCCGATTGCAAGGTAGACTTTCGCTGAACCCTTGCTTTCCGTCTTGCACGACCGACCCATGAGCACCGCCGTCGCCCCGGAATCGCCGCTCAATCTGCTGGCCACGATACTTTCCGAGGAATCGTTCAAACCGGCCGAACCGGAAACGCTGGTCGACACGGGCCTGAGTGAATCGCTCGTCGAGTCGTTGATCTGCAAGTATCTGTCGGTGGTGGGCAACGCCAGCGGCCGCGGTATCGCCGACCATCTCGGCCTGCCGATGGGCGTGGTCGAGCCGTTGCTGTGTAAGCTGCGCAACCGCCAGTTCGCCGCCCACACGGGTTCGGCGCCGCTCAACGACTACAACTACGTGCTCACCGACCAGGGGAGCCAGCGGGCGCAGACTTTTCTCGACGCCTGCGGCTACGTCGGCCCCGCCCCGGTGCCCTTGGCCGAGTACGTGGTCTCGGTCGAAGCCCAGACGATCCGCGCCGAGTCGCCCAAGCGGGCCCAACTCGAAAAGGCCTTTCAGGACATCACCGTCGACGCCGCGTTGTTCGAGGCGCTTGGTCCGGCGGTCAATTCGGGCGCGGGGATGTTCTTGTACGGGGCGCCGGGCAACGGAAAGACGACGCTCGCCGAGCGGATCACACGCTGCTTCGGACAGCACGTCTGGATCCCGCGCACCCTGATCGAAGACGGCCAGCTCATCAAGCTCTACGACCCGGCCTATCATCAGGCGGTCGAAGATTCGCCGGGCAGTTTCTTGAAGCAAAACGATTACGACCGCCGCTGGATCAAGGTCCGCCGGCCCACCGTGGTGGTCGGTGGCGAGTTGACGATGGACGCGCTCGAGATCCGGCACGACCCGCGAGCGAACGTGAGCGAGGCCCCCTTGCAGTTGAAGAGCAATTGCGGCTCGCTGCTGATCGACGACTTCGGCCGCCAGCGGATGCCTCCGGACGAGCTGCTAAACCGTTGGATCGTGCCGCTGGAAAAGCGATACGATTTCCTCATGCTCGCCTCGGGAAAGAAGATTCAAGTCCCCTTCGAGCAGTTGATCCTTTTCTCGACCAACCTCGAGCCGGAAGATCTCGTCGACGAGGCGTTCCTGCGGCGCATTCCCTACAAGGTGAACATCGTCGATCCCTCGGAGGACGAGTTTCACCGGCTGTTCGAGTTCTACGCGCCGAAGCTCGGTTTCCGCTACGACCGCGACGGGGTCGACTACCTGTTGCGCACGCACTACCAGCCCCACGGACGAGGCCTGAGGCGCTGCCATCCGCGCGACCTGCTGGGACAGATTCGCAACTACTGCATCTATAACGACCTGCCGGTCGAGATGTTGCCCGAACATTTCGACCGGGTGGTGAAGAGTTATTTCACCGTAGTGAAGGTGAAGCAGGGCAAGCCGGCCGGAAGATGACGCAAACTGCTGGGCCAAAGCCTTGGTCGACCGCGGTTCGGCCGACGGTGATCATCAGTCTGGGCGGCCTTGGTGGCCGCGTGGTGGGCAGGCTGCGCGCGCGGCTTGAGCAACGATTCGACGAGCCCGTTGAGCGTCCCGGCCTGAAGCTCCTGGCGCTTGATACCGACCGCGCCGCGCTGCGCGCCCTGGAGGCGGGGCAAGCCGGGGCATGCCTGGCCCCCGACGAAACGCTGCACCTGCCGCTGCGCAAGCCGGCCGACTATCGCACGGCGTCGGACGAGATTCTGGCCTGGCTCGGCAGGCGGTGGCTATACAACATCCCCCGCTCTTTGCGCACCGAGGGCCTGCGGCCCCTGGGCCGGCTGGCGTTCGTCGGTCACCGCCGAGTCATCGGCGAGCGGATCGCGGCCGCCCTGGGGCAAGCGACGAGCGCCGCGGCGCGTCGGACCGGCGCCGAGAGGCAACCGGCAACGCAGGCGGGCCCTCTGCGCGTGTACGTCATCACCTCGATCGACGGAGGAACCGGCGGGGGCATGCTGCTCGACGTCGCCTACACCGTCCGGCAGCAACTCAAAGAACTGGGACTACCGACCGAAGACGTGCACGGGATGCTGCTGCACGCAACGTTTGCGGCGGGCGCCGGCAACGACTTGCGTGCCGCCAACGCCTACGCCACGCTGACCGAGCTGAACCATTTCATGCAAGGCAACGCGGCCTACCACGCCGGCCCGGTGGGGATTCTGCCGGCCGGCGACGTATCGGAGCCGCCCTTCGCGGACGTTTATCTGGTCGACCTGGGCGACGAGGTGGGCCAGGCCGAGTTCGACGAGGGGGTCGAGCGCGTCGTCGAATACCTCCAGCTTGACGTGGCGACCGCGTCGGGCGCCCTTCTCGAACGCTGGCGGAGCACGGATCGCGAAACCGACCGGCGCGCGTGCGCCAAGGGTGCCATGGCTGGCGAAGCGCGACGACCGGTGCGGCTGCGGTCCTTCGGGCTGCAAACGCTGCGGTTCAGCAAGGTCGCGATCGCCTCGCGCCAGTCCGATCGTCTTTGCCTGCACCTGGTGCGGAAATGGCTCGGCGAACACGAAGACCGCCAAGCCGCGTGCGCGAAGATCCAGCCGCCCGACTTTCAACTCGCCGACCTGACCGGGCGTCTGGCGGCGATCGCGGACAGCGCCCTGGGCGGCAGCGCCGAGTCTCATTTTCGGGCCCTGCTGGCGGCGGGGCCGGGTGCGCCCTCGGTCGTTCGCGACGACGATCCGGTCGGTCCCTTCGGCGAGGTGCTGCGGCGCATCCATGCCGTGCTGGGAACGCCGGCAGGCCCCGACGTCGCTCCGCCCGCCAGACCGCTGCCGTTGGAGTGGACGCTACGAGAAGCCGCCGAGAAGCTGGCCGCGGCCGCGGGCCGTTCCCTGACGGAATCGATCGGCGAGTTGGTCGAACGGCCGCAGGCACGCCTGCCGGCGGCCACGGCGGCCGTCAGTCTCGTTCAAGGGCAGCTCCGCGATTTGCGGCGTTCGGCCGAGGAAGTGTTTCGCCACGACCACGACGAAGCGGCGTCGCTTTTGTCGAAACTGCAACGCGGCGAATTGACTCGGGGAATAACCTGGTTCGGCCGGTTTTCCACAGCGGCCAAAAATCCGGAAGACCTGCTGTTGCATTACTGCCGATTGCGACTGCGGGCCGTGATTCACAAATGTGTTGCCACCTTGTCGCAGGAAGTGGCGGCCGAAGTTGCCTCCCTTGGCGACCGGCTCGTCAAGTTGCGGCAGGCGGTGCAAGCTCTTGCGAACCAGTTTTCGACGGCGCTTGCTTCACAAGACGAGAACGTGCCGGCCTGGTTGGCGTCGAGCGAAAGCACTCTGGCCGACGAGCTTGCCCCCCTAGCCGAAAAACATTTCGTCGACGAGCTTGACGATGCGCTGCAAAAAGAATGGCTCGAGACCCGAGGGGGATTGATGGGGCTGGCGGACGAAACTCCCGACGGCTTGCGGGCTCTTGAGCGAGGACTGCACCATCGCGGCTGCGAGCGGGTGGCCGCGCTTCTGGAGGGCGTGGATGCCTGGCACCTGCTGGCGAAAGCCAATCCGACGCCGGAAAAACTCAGTGCGGCGATACGGGCCGCCGCCGAGAACACGAGTATCCGCCTTTCGCGAACGTCCGCCGTCGAAAGGCTGCTGGTGCTTTTGCCCCGAGGCGCCAAGGGAAAGGTGGTCGTCGACGCCCTCAGGCACGATTGGCCCGACGGCTTTGTCGTGCCTTCCGACGACGGCGACCTGGTGTTTTGCCGAGAGGCCGCGGGGATTTCGTTGGTGGACGCGGCCAACTCGCTGGTCAAGGGCCGCCACGAGTGCGCCGCGGCAGCCCGCCACGTTCTGACTCGGGTGGATGTTTCCTGGGCAACGTTAGCGACCGGCTGACGCCCTTCGCTACGGGGTTGATTCGGGCGGCATGGGCTGCGGACGCTCTTCGTCCGGACCACCCAGGCCTTCGCGAAACTGCCGGATGTATCCTCGGACCATGGATTGGCCGAGTCTCGCCGTATCGGGATCGCGCATCTGGATCCGGGTCAACGTGTTCAGCAGCACCGGCTTGAAGATCGAGTACAGCTCCATTGCTTGCAAGGTGTTGCCGACAAGCTGGATGGAGACCAACCGATCGGAAATCACCACCTGGAGCCGGTCGATCTTGGTCGCCGCATCGACCTGCGAGCGATCGAGCGAAAGGTGCAAAGCCACCGCCTGCCCGGCGTCGTCCCGTTCGACCTGTGGACGCAGATCGAGCATCTGATCGCGCTGCGAGCGCGCGGCGTCGAGCTGCTTCGTCAGGTCGGCGCGAGCTTTCTCGTCCTGGGCCGATTCGACCTGCGCCTTGAGCTCGGCGATTTGGTCGTTGATCGCCGTGAGCCGCAATCCCGAGAAGGAAAGGATCAGGTCGATCACATCGTCCATCGATTGCAACGTGGGCGTGGATGCGAGCTTTTCCCTCATTCTCAGCCGGAACGTCTCTTCGGCGGAGAGCGGGCCGTCGCGCACCGAGCCTTGTTGCGCCCGGCGCTCCAGCCGGTCGGCAAAGCGCGCCATGGCTCGATTTGCCAGCGACACCACGTCGGTCTGGAATCGCAATTCGCCGTCGAGGACGCCCAGCGGTCTCCCGTCGGGGCGTCGCTGCACGCTGCCTCTCAAATCGAGGTCAACCTGGGTCGGCTCGTCGGACCATGCCGACCGCTTCAACCGCGCGGCGCCCACCAGGTGCACCATGTCGCGCGCCAGGTTCGTGTCGTTGGGATCGAGCCTTAGACGCAGATACTCCAGCCCCCCCTCTTCGTCGAGCAGCGGTTGGAGCAGGGCCACGATGCCGTCATTCAACTTGACGACATCCAGAGCGGGTGTGTTTTTATCGCCGTTGAGCGATCCCAGAAGCTGGCCCAGCGGTCCGGCCGGGTCGGCAAGCTTGCGAAGCCGCTCGCCCCGTTGCACGCGCCGCTCGGGCGTGCCGCGACGCGGCGCCGGCAACTCTTCTTGTCCAAACCCCCGCGGCGCCGCAACGAGTGCCAGCAGCACTGCCAGTGCCATTACTTTTCTCACGGCGACCTCCTTCACTTGTTCGCGTGCCAAACGCATGACCAAAACAGACGCATTTTCTGCGCCTGCATTATACGCGCCTCGCTGGATGGGGTAACTCCGATTCCTCGCGGTGCGTTCTGCCACGCATGGGCAAACGCCGCGGCTATTTCGGGTCCGCGCCTTGGCCGTTCGCCTCCAGCGTGCACGACACGTGAACGCTCGATTCGTCCACTCGCGTGGCCACCACCAGACGGTCGGCAAGCCGGCAGAACGCCAGCAATGTTTGGTACTCGCGCTCTTGGCTCCTGGCGTCGAGTTGCTTTCCCTCCCACAAGAACTCAACCGCAGACGGCCCCCTCGCCGCCAGTTTGCGCCATTCCGCCAGATTGACGCGCATCAGGCCGCTCGGGTCGCCGAGCGGGTGGCCGGCATGCGTGCGGGTGGCGCTTGACCGCGAGGCCTGCTCAATCGCGGCCGCCGAGGTGCCGAACCACAACCGGCCGAGGCGGTCGACGCAGTAGGCCAACTCCTGCTCTGGCCGGTCGGGCAAGAGGCCCAACACGGTCGTGATTCTCGATCCGTCGTGGTCCGTCGACCGTATGGACGCCAGCGCCACCTTCGACTGGCGGTTGACCGCTTCGACCGCGGAAGACAACAGCGCGTGGAGCACGGGTTCCAAGGTCTCGGCCAGCGGCTTCTCCTGCGGTCCCGCCTCCAAAGGACGGGTTTGAAGACCGACCACCAAGTCGACCGAACGGGATGGGGGGCGATCGGAGGCCGCCTTCAAAAATCCTCCCCAATCGGGGCCGACGCCGGCCGCGAGCGCCCAGAAGAGGATGCTGTCGAATTGACTTCTCGGATCTCGGTCGTCGGGGCCATTATGTTCGATCCCGTAGCGGATCAGGCGCCGGATGTCGGCGTGTCCGGCGAAGGCGATCAAAGCGTCGTCGGGCAGGCGGTCGACAAACTGGCAACTTCCTGCCAGCGAGGCCGCCACCTCGCGCACCGGCTCGGGCAGAGCGTCGGGCCGCCACTGCCAGGCCAACTCGACGGCCGTCTGGGGCGCGAGCTGAAGTCCGCCCGACACGTATTCGATGGCCCGCCACGCCGCAACGATAACCGCCTGCGACTTGGCCTCCTCCGAACCCGGGGGCTTGCGCTTCAAGTCGGCCTCTAGCGCCGCGTCCCAGGCGCGCGGGTTGATGAACAGTTTTGCCGCGACGCCGCCCGTCAGCCGATGCGCGGCGGCCAGATAGGCCGGCGAACTCGCCAGAGACGTCGGCTCAACGGCCGCGCGGCGCCGCAGAATTTCTCCCAGCAGCGCCTCGTCGTTCGCGAAGATGGCGACGTCCCCCACCGCCGTGATAAAGAACTCCGACTGTTCCTCGTCCGGAACCACCACGTCGATCGAAAACGTGCTGTCGCCCGCGACCACGGTGCGCCGCCCGCGCCACCTGCCCGCCAGACGCCGGGCGGCGACCAGCCTTTCCAGCAGCCGGCGCATGAGCTGGCCGTCGGTCGACTCGGCCAGCAACAGCGCGCGGGGCTTGTCGGTCTGCGGATTGGACGGGGGCCAGATGGCGAACAACAGTTGCCGGCCGAGCAGTTTCGTGGCCAGCTCACGTGGCGTCACGCCGGTTCGCCGCTCGATTTCGCCGGCCAGCAGCGAAAGTCCCTGCCGGTGCTGCGAAAGCCACTCGGCTGCCGGCGGAAACTCAACGACGCCCTGGTAGAAGCGGCTTTCAGAAAACCTTGCCCATTCTTCACCCAGGTTCTCGACTTCCAAACAGAGGCCGACGTCGGCGTCGAGCCACTCCGCGAAGCGAACGTGGTTTGCCGTCGCCGTCGGCTGATCTTCGTCGGCGACGGCCGTCGCGGATAGAAGACAGGCGATCAACGCCGCCACCGGAAGGCGCCGACCGATGGAACTCATGAACGGCGCCCCTCTTCGCCGATCCCCCAAAGCTGCAAGAAGCCGTTGATCACCCCCACCGTCGGCTTGGTGACGGGCTGGAGGCCGTCGGCTACATCGTGCGCCCACTCGGTGCCAGGCAGCGAGCCGATCAGGTCGTCGGCCTTGAGCTGGGTCGGATCGAGAAAGGCGGTTGCCAGTGGCGTTCGCGCCGCCGGTCGGACGGCGTCGCGCCGCTTGTCTGGGCGAGCGATCGAGCGCACCTCGGTGTTTCGCGGGGGCCGACGGGCTTCGGCGATCTCTGGCGCGCGCTGCCGGCGAGCGGGATCGGCGGTCGGACGATCGTTGTCGGCCAGACCGCCGCCTCGGTTGAAGAACCAAGGCAAACCGATTCCGGCCACAAGCACGGCCGCCGCGGCTACGGCCACGGTTGCCCAACGGGGGAAGTACAGCACTCGCGGTTGGTGCAACGTGGTCGACGAGCCAGGCCGACGCACTTGGCTCACGACGCGAGGAGTCAGCCACGCCGGTTCAGGCGGCATCTCGGCCTGTTGCAAACCGACGAGCATCGCTTCGTAGGCCCTGGCCAGCTCGCGGCACGGGGCGCACGTGCGGATGTGCTCCCCGAGGTCGCCGGCTGAGGAGAGCGGCTGGCGCGCGTCGAGCACCTCGTTCAATCGCGATTCAAAACGTTCACACTGCATCGGACGATTCCTCCACCACGCCGCGGCGCCGTAAATGGTCGGCAAGCTCGCGGCGGGCGCGATGGACCCAAGTCTTTACCGTGCCCACGGGGCACCCCAGCACGTCTGCAATCTCAGCGTAGGTCAACTCCTGCTCGTGAAACAACACGAACGCCTGTCGGTATTCGTATCGCAAACGCCCTAGCGCCAAAGCCACCTCTTCCCCCAGATGTCGCTCTCGCCGGAACGAACGCGCATCGGGCAACGCCTCAACTTCGCACGAGGGTTTCGGCAGGCGCCGCCGAGCCGCCAGCACCGTGCGACACCGATTCCCGGCGATGGCCAACAACCAGGGGAGAAAGCCTCGCTGGCTGTCCCAGTTCGCCAGGCTGCGCATCGCCCGCACAAACGATTCTTGAGCTACATCCTCCGCATCCTGCCGATGGCCGAGCATCCGGTAACAGAGACCGAAAACATGGCCGCGGAAACGGTCGACCAGCTCCGTGGTCGCCGACTCCTCGCCCGACAGACTGCGCCGAACCAACTCGGAAACGTCGTCCGGCAATTGTTCACCTCGGCTGCCTACAACCCACCCTCCTGAGGCCGGCAAAAACCGTGATCGTCCCAGCTTTGCTCGAACGGTTCTTGTTGCCTCTGAGAGGTCGCCACGAAACCTAGGGTGCATCGCCACGGCGCTGAGTTACCGAACGCGGTTGCACCCAACGGGTTTCTTTGGCAACCTGTAAAACAATACCCGGCAACAGGTAAGGTGGTTTCAGGAATCGGCAGTTTTACCCGGCCCGCCATCATCGGCGGTGGGGCAGCCGTTTAGGAGTCTGCGACTTCGCGGTAGATATCGATCATTTCGCGCGGAGACACGTCTTCGAGTTGCTTACCCCGGCGATCGAGATGCTCGTTGATCTTGATCGCGGTTTCCTGCATTCTGGCGTGAGTCTCCTGGGAACCGCCATAAAGCACAAAGTTCTTGCCTCGGGTGAGGCGCTTCTGGCCGTCGTCGCCGTCCAGGCCCAAGCCGAGCAAGGCGGCCTGCTTGCGTTGTTTTCTTGAGGCTCTCACCAAAGTCGCTCTCGAGTTGCCGGAAGCCCGTACAAAACTATACGTCGGCCGCGAAATTGCGGTCAAGCGAAGAAAACCGACTGTCAGGCACCTTTGATCGCGTCCCTTACGACCTGCCGAGCCAGTTTAAACGCCTGACCCAGCACCTGGGCGCGTGCGTCCATCTGTTCCGCAGTAAAACTGCGCGGCGAACTGTTGGCCGAGAGCCCGGCAATTTCGATGGTCAGCGGCAGTAAATCGAGAAACTCCCGATACCGTCGCTTGAGCGCTTCGTCGTCGGTGGATGACATGGTTGGCTAGCTCCTCCGTTCAGTGTGCCACCAACGATTGAAGCTAGTCAGCCGGGCGCCGCTCGGCAAGCACAATTTAACGGCCGGGCGGGCAGACGACGGATTAGAGAGGGCCTAGCGGCGCTTGAAGAACTTATTCAGAACATCGGCCGCGGCGGTACGGCTATCCGCCGAATCCCCTTTGGGCACGGGAGGCAGCTTGCCGGGCTGGGTTTTTCCGCCTGCGGCAGACTTTGCCGAAACGGGCTCGGGTTCCGGGCTCGGCTTCGATTCCGGACCGGGCTTCATCTGCGGGCCGGGCTTCGTCTGGGAGCCGGTCGCGGCATGACCGTTCGCCACGTCCGTTTTGCCCATATCGATTTCGCCCGTCTCGTTCATGTGAATGACCCGAGTCTCGGCATCAAGTACTTTCGAGTCGCCTGAAGCGGCGTCCCCGAGCCATTGGCTGACGTCCATGTTGTCGCCGCCGCCTTGGGGGCCATGGCCCTCCGCGGTGCGCGCCGCCGCTTCCTTGACGCTCTCGACCTTGGGCCGCTTCTTGGACGCCGCTGGAGCGGGAGTCGGGAGGACGACCTCGAACTCCAAAGGCCCAACGACCAGTCGGTCGCCCGCCTTCAGTTCGCGTTCGCCGACGATGCGCTGGCCGTTGAGGATGGTGCCGTTTTTACTGCCAAAGTCGCGCACCGCCACGAAGCCGTCCTCAATCAGCAACACGCAGTGATGCCGGCTGATGAGGTCGCTGCGGGGCCGCAATTGGCAGTCCTCAGCGCGCCCAATGAAGAACCGCGGTCCAGGAATGCTCAACTCCTGGCCGGAGTTTTTGCCCACCAACACCTTCAGTCGAACTTCCATTGCGTGACAAGGCTCCGCAGAGGTTACGGATAGACTCTAAATAAGGGATCAGCGCGTGCGAACCCCTCTGCCGGATTTTATGTCACCTAACTTCAAACGACTGTAATAGCCAATGGGGACCCTAAATGCCGCCCCGAACCTTGTCCACCCCGAAGCCTGGGAAAAACGCCGTATAATCATCAGCCCCTTAAAGAATCATCGGCCGAAGCCCATCACCAGCCTTGAAGGGAAAAAAATACAGATCGACGCAAGGCCGTGGATGCACTTACCGTACGAATCGCTCAGACGTATCAGCACCGCCGTCGCTGACTGCGACGACGCGAATGCTTGCCGATGCCTCCGCCTGACTCCGACTTAAGGATTCTCTCACGTTCTGCTAGCAACTCAAGCCCTCAATGGGAGGGATACGCGCCGTGTCATTAACGAGGTGAGCCCCGCTTGTGAGGCAGTTCGCGTCGAGCTTCAGCAGAATGCCAGGGATAACAGCCGTGAGCATAGCAAGCACAAAGGCGTGTGTCAAAAAAAATTCAAAAAAATTATCGAAGGCCGTTCATCTTCTCGCACACCATTCCTTTCGCCCATGCTTCTGGTCGACGGTCCTTTGGGCGGCCGCGCGCTCCCGCTCACGCAGCGGGACATCCTCCGGCTCGAGATCGAGCGCGCCCGTCACCGCGTCCCGCACTTGCCAGGCCCACTCCTCCCTCTCCAACCGGATGGCCGACAGGTCTTCAATACCGGGAAGCTCCGGGGCTGCCGGCGAGGCATTCAGCAGAACGGTTCCGTGCTGCACAACCGCTCCTTTGCCGCGCCGCTGGGCGCTGCCGATGACCTTGCACGCGCCAATCACCACGTCCCCTTCCATTCGTCGCTGGAAGCAAAGGAACGGGTCGGACGCTGCTTGGCCGACGGCCGGGCGCGCATAGAGACTTGCATCCGCACCAAGCCGCACAAGCAACTCGACAAGCCCTTGATGTACCCGGCGATAAAAATCGCGCTGCTCGCTTGCGCGCCACGCGCCGGGAATGGCTAGGGCATAGGTGATTTCCCTGTCGTGCACGATCGCGCCTCCACCGCTCGGTCGGCGGACAAGCGGACAGCCGCAACTCGGCGGGTGCGACTCTCGCTCTGTAATACTTTGGAAATAGCCGATGGAAACGGTGGGCTCATCCCAGCCGTAGATTCGCAGTTGAGGCCGCGCCTCCACCACCGCTCGATCCATGAGCACTTCGTCCATCGCCATATTCCACGCCCCCGAACGCGGTGCATCGAGCAGAAGTCGGCAAACAGGCATCGGGCGGCGCGGAAAATTTCGTGACGGTTTGATAGGCATTTTACGCCGCGCCGCGGGCAAAGTCAGTATGGAGGACGCTGCCGTGGCAATGCCCATCCATTCCCTGCGGCTCTTCGCGGCGCAGGTGGGGCGGCGACTCATTCGCCGCCAGTATCTTCGCTGCCGGGCCGCCCGTTGAGCGGGTTTCACGAACGAAGACTGAAGCAGCATCAACGGACCGCCAGCGTAAGGCGGGGCAAACCGGACGCAACAAAGAAAGATCGACAGTTCCTGGCAGCGTCGAGCACCGTAGAAAGCCGCCACAGCCGGGGCAGGTAGCTGTGACGGTACCGCCGGCAGAACGCCGCACGGCCTTATGAACGGCCGCGGGCAAACACGCGGCGCGCTGGGCGAAACCAACCCCCACGCCCTCTGCCCCGTCACTTTACCGCAGGGTTTTATCGACTGCGCGGGGCGGTAGCTGAATAGGGGAAAATACCACGGCCGAAGGGGTTCTCGCGCCATGCTACCAGCCCGGCATCCGTCCTGCGCCGTTCTGGGATCGCGGGCTGTGGCGAGCAACAGGTGCCCGCCGGCCCTCGCTGGGCTGATCACCTGCGGCGCTGCCAACGCTCGAGCCAATCACTGGCGTAGACGGCGACGAGCAGGGGAACGAACAGGGCGATGCCACCGACCGCCTTGAACATCACCGGACGAATCGGTCGCGGACAGACGTGTACGCCGAGTGCGATGGCGATAAACGTCGTGCAAGTGATCAACGCCTTCAGGCCGAACTGCCACGACCGACGGTTGCCCATGCCCTCAAGCTTAACGACTAAGCCCGGCAGGCAAAATGTTCGGCTGGGGTGCTATGCCGAGGGGCGGCGGCAGTGCTGATAAGCGAGAATGACCTCGTACAGGTCGGTGGAGATGGTCAACTCGTCGTCGGCAAAATCACGCAGCCAGGTCCTCTCGCTGCGCACGGCATCGGCCAACAGCGGGAAGATCTCGCCGACCCGCACTCGCACCGTGTTCTCCCGGGCCTCGGCCGTGCCCGTGGTCTCCGGTCCGTAGTAGACACGCAAGCGGCATCGAGCCATTCGTCGCTTCCTTACTTCTCTGCGTAACCAGCTTGCGCGCCGCGGGCGCAAACCACTTGCCCGCCGACGCTATGCTGCGTGCCATCTATATCGGCCGAGAGCGTCGTGCGGGTTGAGCCATTTGTTAGGAAATTAGGGCATGGTTGGCGCGCGCCGGCGGTTCTTGTTTTTCGGCCTGCCGCCCAACTCCTTGCAGCGGCCGAGCTTCCAATTCAGGCCCCCGGATTTAGAAGAGCCCGGCGATGGGGCGTCCGTCGGCGATCGGCATGGGACGGGTGAGCTGGTCGTGGATGATGGTGGCCGGATCGAACCCCAGGGCGTCGTAGACCGTCGCCATCACGTCGTCTGGCGTTTTGGGCTCCGTTAAAGGGTAAGCTCCCGTCTTGTCGGAGCTGCCGACGAGCGCGCCGCCACGCACCCCGCCGCCGGCCAGCAGCACGGTTTGGCAGGGCGGCCAGTGATCGCGGCCGGCGTCCTTGTTCACCTTCGGCGTGCGCCCGAAGTCGCCAGTCCACAGGATGAGGGTTTCGTCGAGCAGGCCTCGCGCGGCGAGATCTTCGATCAGCGCCGACAGGGCCAGATCGGTCTGGGGCAGGCGGCTCCCCTTGAGCGTTTTGAAGTTGTCCTTGTGGGTGTCCCAGCCGCCGATGCCCGCCGAGTAGTAAACCGTGACGAACCGCACGCCGGCCTCCACCAGCCGCCGGGCCAGCAGCACGCTCTGCCCGTATTGATTTCGTCCGTATCGCTCCCGCACCGTCGCCGGTTCTTCGGCGATGGCCAGCGCCCGGCTCGTGGCCGGCGAGGTCAAAAGGTCGACGGCCCGCTGCTGGTAGGCGTCCATGTCGCGCACGGCGGCAAACTTCTCGCCTAGGCGGGCCATCGTCGAAAGCCGCGACAGAATCTGCCGCCGGTCGCGCAGGCGGTCGACGGAAACGCCTTCGGGCAAAGCAAGCTGCTCGACCGAGAATTTCGGGTCGTCGGGGTTCTGGGTGATGAACAGCGGATCGTGCAGCTTTCCCAAAAAGCCGGCGAATTCGCCCGGCGTGCGAAACGGCCCGTCGGCGATCATCGTCGGCAGCGACACGGCCGTCGGCACCAGCGGTTGATCCTGCCGCAGGTAATCGATCACGGCGCCGGGGGCCGGAAAGTCGGTCGCCGCGGCGTTCGACGTCACCAGATCGACTTGCGGCCTGCGACCGGTCAGCGAGTAATAAGCGCCCGAGTTGTGGTTGGCCCGGTCGTGATGCACGCTGCGCACCAGGGCAAACTTGTCGGCCAAATCCGCCAGCTTCGGCAGGTGCTCGCCGATGACGAGCTGCGGGTTGCGCGTGGCGATCGTGCCGAATTCGCCGCGTATCTCCGCCGGCGCGTCCGGCTTGGGGTCGAACGTCTCGAACTGGCTCGGACCGCCGAATTGAAACAGCAGAATGCAGCTTCGCGCCTTGGCCTTGCGGGGCGCGTTGCCCGGCGCCGTCGCGTCGGCCCGCAAAACATCCACGAGCGAGAGCCCGGCCATGCCCAGCGCCCCGAAAGAAACGAGGGCACGCCGAGAACAGTGCGTTTGCTGAAAGTCGCGGCAGGCGGTCATGAAACCACATTGTTCTCCTCTTTGCAGATCCATTCAAGACGGTTGATGCGTTTTCCGCCCCGCGGTTAAAATCGTGTGGTCGGAGGCATTCATGCGAAACCTGATCGTCAACCTCGTTGCTCCACTCGTCGTTGCGATCCCGTTGCTGTGTGGTGCAGTGAGCACGGCGAGGGCGGCCGACTCCGCGTCTTCCATCGAGGTGTCTCCCAGCGCCGTGACGCTCGACGGCCCGCGCGATCGAGTGCAGCTCGTTGTCTCGGCCAAAAAGGGCGATTTTCTACGCGACGTGACGCGCGAGGTCCGCTGGGGGGCCAGCGACGCTTGTGCGGTTATCGACGCGCAAGGAAGCGTGCGGCCGCTCTCGGAAGGCACAACCGAGCTCATCGGTGAGTTGGGTGATGAGACCATTCGGGTTCCGGTGACGGTCGGCGGGACGAGCCAGGCGCGGCCGGTCAGCTTTCCTCTGGAAGTGATTCCCGTTTTGACAAAGGCGGGCTGCAACTCCGGCAAGTGCCACGGCTCGCCGAGCGGCAAGGGCGGATTCGCCATCTCGCTGCGCGGTTTCGACTGGACGAAGGACTATCATCGCCTGACCCGCGAGGCCTTCGGCCGGCGCATCGACTTCTTGCAGCCGGCGGAGAGCCTGCTGCTCGCCAAGCCGACGCTTCGGCTGCCGCATGGCGGCGGGCGGCGACTGAACGCCGAAGACCCTCTCACCCGCTTGCTCATCGATTGGGTCGCCGACGGCGCGCCGCTGAACGCAGACGACCGACCGGCGATCGCCTTGGAAATGGTTCCCTCGGAACGCTGGCTGGACTCGTCGCAAGACGCGCAACAGATCCGAGTCGTGGCACGGTTCGCCGACGGCTCGTCGCGCGACGTGACGCACCTGGCTCACTACGCTTCCAGCCCCGAAGGCAAGGCCGAAGTGTCGGCCGGCGGGCTGGTGCGGAAGCTGGCGGACGGAGAAGTGACCGTCGCGGCCTCGTTCGGAGAGCAGTTCGCCACGAGCCGGCTGGCGTTTTTGCGCCCGGCCGAGGGCTTTGCCTGGCCCGATCCACAGGAGAACAACCAGATCGACCGGCTCGTGTTCGACCGCCTGCGGCGGCTGCGGATCGCGCCTTCGGAGCTTTGCGACGACGCGACGTTTCTTCGCCGCGCCTGGCTCGACCTGTGCGGCCTGCTGCCGCCCAACGACGAGGTGCGCCGGTTTCTGGCGGACGACTCGCCCGACAAGCGGGCGCGGCTCGTCGACGAGCTGCTCGAGCGGCCCCAATACGCCGATTTCTGGGGGATGAAATGGTCCGACCGGCTGGGGTGCAACCAGCGTTTCGTCGGCAAAACGGGGGCCATCAAGTACCACGCCTGGATCCGGCACCAGATCGAGGCCAACGTTCCCGAAGACGAATTCGCCCGGCGGCTCGTGACCGCGTCCGGCGGGAACTACGGCAATCCGCCGGCCGGGTTCTACCGTCTGCCGCGGACGCCCGAAGACCGGGCCGAGCAAGTGGCGCAGGTCTTTCTGGGAGTGCGGATCGGCTGTGCCCGCTGCCACAATCACCCGGGGGAGCGCTGGACGCAGGACGACTACTACGGGCTGGCCGCCTTTTTTGCCCGGCTGCGATATCGCGACGGCCCGTTCTTCAACCACATCTACGACAAAGAGGAAACGATCGTTCCGCTGCGCTCGGGCGAGCTGGCCCACGCCCGCACGGGCCTGGTGATGCAGCCCAAGCCGCTCGGCGCCCCGACCGAACCGATTCCCCTCGAGGCCGACCGCCGCGAGAAACTCGCCGACTGGCTGGTGTCGCCTGACAACCCGTTTTTCGCCAGGGCCGCGGTGAACCGCATCTGGGGGCACCTCTTCGGCCGCGGGATCGTCGAGCCGGTCGACGATTTTCGCAGCTCAAATCCCCCCGCCCATCCCGAGCTGCTCGACTGGCTGGCGACGGATTTTGCGAGCCACGGTTTTGATCGCAAGCGCCTCATTCGCCAGATCATGCGCTC
This sequence comes from Pirellulales bacterium, assembly GCA_035550375.1. Classification (GTDB taxonomy): domain Bacteria; phylum Planctomycetota; class Planctomycetia; order Pirellulales; family JAICIG01; genus DASSFG01. The sequence goes on from DASZPH010000055.1 coordinate 57,499, forward strand.
GCGGGTGTATCAACTGGCGGCGACCACGAACCCGTCGAACGCCGAGGACGATCGCTATTTTTCGCACGCCTCGGTACGGCTGCTGGGCGCCGAGCAGCTTCTGGACGCCATCGCCCAGGCGACGGGGACGGCCGAGAAATTCGGCGGCTTTCCGTCCGGCCTGCGGGCCGTGCAACTGCCCGACGGGGAATACGCGCATCGATTTCTGTCGGCCTTCGGGCGGCCCGCCCGGGCGATCGCCTGCGCGTGCGAGCGCGACAGCGAATCGAATCTGGGCCAGGCCCTCGAACTCGTCGGCGGCGAGCAGATGGAAGTCCAAATACGTTCGCCGAACGGCCGCGTAGCGGGGCTTTTAGCCCGTGGGGCGAACGGCGCCTCAATCGTCGAGGAGTTGTTCCTGGCGACCGTCAGTCGCTTTCCTACCGACGTCGAGCGCGCAGAATTGAGCGCGCGGCTGGACGGCAGCTCCGATCGACGTGCGGCCGCCGAGGACCTGATGTGGGCGCTTCTCAACCACCAGGAGTTCCTGTTCCAGCATTAACGCCGTGTAGGGTGGGACGCCCGTTCGCGGAAGCGAACCGCGACGCTTCGTCGTTGACGCCGATTTGCTGACCCGCTCAAGGTTGGATTGCAGGCTGCCAAACCGGATGGTTAGACCCAGCTATGGGATAATAAGCAGGATCACGCGCGACGCCAGCTTGGCCGATCGGTAGACACGCTCGGTCGCCCGCTCGAACTCGGCCGGCTTGGCGTGGTAGATGTCGACGAACTTCTGCGGGTTGCGGTCGACGAGCGGAAACCATGTGCTTTGCACCTGCACCATGATGCGGTGGCCCGACCTGAACGTGTGGTAGGCGTCTTGCTGCGTGAAACCCACGGCCGTCGGTTCGCCTGGCTGGAAGGGTTCTGGATGTTCCAGGCTGTTGCGAAACTTGCCCCGCATCACGTCGCCGCGAACGAGTTGCTGGTAGCCGCCCATGCGGACGCCAGTCGGGTTGGGGTTGGGGTCGGGATAGTCGTCCGGATAGACGTCGATCAGCTTCACCACCCAGTCGCCGTCGGAGCCGGTTGTCGCAACTTGCAGCTCGACCCGCAACGGCCCGGCGATCGTAACGTCGTCTTCCAGCACGTCGGTCTGGTAGACGAGCACGTCGGGCCGGCGAGCGGCAAACCGCTGATCGGAGATCATGTATTCCGCCGCCATCGCATTCGTGATGTGGTCGATGAACGGAACGGGCCGGTTGGGATCGCTCACATATTCGTCGTAAGTCGCGTCGGTTTCTTGCGGGGCTTCAAACGAGAGCCGGCCGCCGGAGCGAAAGTACAGCGGCCTCGACTGAACCGCCGCGGGGGGCCAACGCTCGTGCCGCCGCCACTGGTTGGTTCCTGTTTCAAACACCCAGGCCTCCGGGGCCTTCGGCGACCCCTTGCCCTTGAGGTGGAACTCAAAAAAGGGCAGCTCGATCTTCTCGCGGTAGAAACCCGACACCTTGGAGTTGAACGAGACGTCGCCCAGTTTCGAGCCGTCGTCGCTGCTCCAGCCGCCGTGACGCCAGGGGCCCATGACGAGCATGTTCGCGATGCCGGGGCTGGTTTGCTCCACCTGCCGGTACGTTTCCATCGCTCCGAACAGGTTCTCCGCGTCGAACCATCCCCCCACGGTCATCACCGCCGGGCGGATGTTTTTCAGGTGAGGACGCAGGTTGCGGGCCTTCCAGAAAACGTCGTAGCTGCCGTGCTCCATCGCCTCGTTCCAGAAGTCCACCTGGTCTTCAAAATACTTGGCGTTGGCTTCCGCCAGCGTGCCCAGGCCGAGAAAGAATTCGTAGCCGTCGGGCGTGCCGTGCTCGAAGCGCGGCCGGAACTTCTTGGTCGGCTCCGGCCGAGGGCGGCCAAAGGTCGACATGAAGTTGAACAGGTGCGTGAGAAACAGGGCGCCGTTGTGGTGCCAGTCGTCGCCCACGAACCAGTCGGTCACCGGCGCCTGGGGCGAGGCGGCCGCCAGCGCCGGGTGCGCGTCGATCATGCCGGCCGCGGTATAAAACCCCGGGTAGGAGATGCCCCACATGCCGACCTTGCCGTTGTGGTTCGGCACGTGCCGGATGAGCCACTCGATCGTGTCCCAGGCGTCGGAGCTTTCGTCGATGTCGGCCGGGCCGTTCTTGTTCGGCAGGTAGGGCCGCATGTTGACGAATTCCCCCTCCGACATCCATCGCCCGCGCACGTCCTGGTAGGCGAAGATGTAGCCTTCCTTGCCGAAGAGGGGAGACGGGCCGAGGTCTCCTTTGTATTGGTCGGCGCCGTAGGGGCCGGCGCTGTAGGGCGTGCGCGTGAGGAGAATCGGGTAGGTTTGCGCGTCGTCCTTCGGGACGTAAACGGTGGTAAAGAGCCTCTTGCCGTCCCGCATGGGAATGCGGTACTCGTACTTGGTGTAGTTGGCTTTGACGTATTCGGGCCCTTGCGCCGAGGCGGTGCCGGCCGAGGCCAGCGGCCACGCGAATAGGAACGAGTAAAGCAGCCCGCGCAGTCGAAAGTCGAACCGAGGCATGAGGTGATTTTTCCGATGGAGAATCAAAGTGGCCATGTCGAGGGGACGTTCTGGACGTGTATTATTTGCTCATGCCGGGCCGTATGCACGCGAATTCTCGTAGGGTGGGAAGAGCGAAGCGAGTTCCGCCAAGGCGGGACAATTCCGGTGGCACTCGCAAGCTCGTCCGACCCTACTTTTCCACGTCCGGGTCGACTTCGTAGACTGCGGCAAACGGCCCGATAGCTTCGCGCGCAGGCTGCGTCGACACGAAGCGCGAAGCGTGAACGAGGGAAGTACTATCCTCGCCCCAAGTCTGTGGGTACGTCGTGACGCCCTTTTGTCATCCCCAGACTGCCGAGGCGATTGACATCAGGTAGATGAGCAAGAGCACCCACCAGGCGGCCTGCAACGCGGCCGGCGGGTTCTTCATCGCCGACAGGGCGACCATCGACACCAGCGTTGCGATGCCCACAATTCCGGCAAAAACAGGCCTCGGAAGATAGCTGCCCAGCGACAACACGATCGAGGCGGCCGTCACGATGCAGAGCAAGCCCCACATCGAAAAACGGCGAGATTCGGGGTCCTTCCCTTCCATGGCTTCGACCAGCGCGTCCAACTCGCGAGCCGATAGCCGTGTCGAACGTGGCGTCCCTCGTTCCCCCCTGCCGGCCCCACGTTCGTCGCCGCGGTTGGCCTCAACCGGATAGCCAGCATCGCCATCGCTCCCGGATGGTGTGGCGGGGGCACCCTCGGTCGGCACCGGACCAGTCACTTCTCCAGGCACTTCCATGAGGCGGCTTTCCGTCGGGCGGGCTCTTCAGCCCCCTTCCCCGCCGACGTCCTCGAAAAAAGCCTCTTGAATAAGTTCCGTCTCGCGCTGGTTGTGATCGTTGATCTCTTCCAGCAGTTTCGCCAGCGTGGAGCAGTTCTCCGCGAAGGCGGCCGCATCGCTCGGCGACATGCGCTCGAGCCGGTAGTTGATCCGCCCGAGCATGTCGCGGAACCGGTCGTGGTCGCACCGGAGCTTCTGGGTCCGCTCGGTGTATTCTGGATAGGATTCGGTGACGACGTTCAGGTAGCCGTCATATTCCTCCAGGGCCATCACGTGTTCGAGATGCCGCTGGAACGATTGGCTGATGAACCGCAGGCTGCCGAGCTTGCGCGAGATGTCGTCGTTGGTCGGCGCCCATTGCATGGTCGCCCGCAGGGCGGCGGCAATGTGCTTGAGCATCTCGTGTTCGATGGCCGCCTGTTTCGCGATTTCGTCCAGTTCCATCATCGCTTCCCTCCCCATGTCACGAGACCGTGTCAGACCGGCAGCGCGCCAGAAGGCTCAACCCGACTTTCCGCGCCAGGCCACCTCCCACCTTGCCGGCCCGGTCTCAATACTGAAAGACGTACCACCCGTAATTATACGCCGCGCCCGGATACAGGTTGTTGTAGGTGAAGCCGTAACTCGGCCAAACGGGATAAGCGGGCGCGCGAGGGAGCATGGCGTTCGGATTGGCGTAGTGGTAGTAGACCGGTCCCCCGTAGTACGAGCTATAGGCCCAACCGGGGCCGTAGCCGTATCGCCCCGCCGTGGCGGTGGCGAGGGGCGGCCCGGCAACCGTTCGCCGCGCCGGCCAGGCCGACAGCGCTTCTGCCTGCATCGCCCCGCACAACAAAACGATCGCCAGCAGTGCCGAAAAACGACGCATCGCGGTTCCTCCTTATGGCTGCTTCAAAGCCGATAAACTCGCTTTCCCTCGTTCTGCCGCCTTCCGACGTTTGCAACTACCGTACCACCTCCGCGGACCAGGCTCTCAAAACGGCCTCGATTTCCCACTGACCCCGGCAGAGGGGGATGGGATACGCGATTGTAACCGGTTTCAAGACAAGGGATACTAAATTTTGTTGGCCCGGTCTTGTTGATTGGCCACGACTTGCGTTCGTCTACCGGGAATTTAGCGCAGCGTATCCAAATACGGCGGGACATGGAAGCAGGCGAGATTCTTCTCCGGCGCGGCGTGCTTGACGAACGACAGCTTGCCCTGGCCCGCCAGGCCCAAAGCGACGGCCAGCGGCTTGATGAGGTGGCGGTTGAAATGGGCCTGGTCAGCGAGGAGGCGGCCCTTGCCGCCCTCGGTGCCGAAATGGGCCTCGATTACGTCGACCTGTCGGGAGCCAAGGTCGACCTGGAACTGCTGAAACAGTTTCCCACCCGGCTGATCTATCGGCAGTCGCTCTTCCCCATCCAGCGTCGCAACGGGTCGCTCGTCGTGGCCACCAGCGACCCGTTCGACCTCTATTCGCTCGACGAGTTGAGCGTCGCCACCGGCCTGACGGTCGAGCCGGTGCTCGCCAGCCGGGCCGAGATCAATAAGTTGATCAAGGCCCACTTCGGCGTGGGGAGCGAAACGATCGACGGCCTGATAGCCAAAACGGTCGACGACGGCGTCGAACTTCTGGAAGAAATCGAGACCGACGGCTCCGAGCTGTCGGAAATGGCCCAAGAAGCCTCGGTCGTGCGGCTGGTGAACGAAATCCTGCTGGAAGCGATCGAACTGCGGGCCAGCGACGTGCACCTCGAATCGCAGGGATCGGGTCTACGTATCCGCTACCGGATCGACGGCCTCTTGCACCCGCAGCCGACCCCGCCGGAGATCAACCGCTTTCAGGCCGCTATCATCAGCCGCCTGAAGATCATGGCCCACCTCAATATCGCCGAGAAGAGGCTGCCGCAGGACGGCCGCATCAAGCTCAAGGTGCGGGGCCGCGAGGTCGACGTGCGCGTCTCGGTCATTCCCATGATCCACGGCGAAGGGATCGTGATGCGTCTGCTCGACAAGAGCTCGATGGAGTTCTCGCTGCAGAAGATCGGCATGGACGACGATCAGTACCAGAGCTTTAAACAGTTGATCCAGATGCCGCACGGCATCCTCCTCGTGACGGGTCCGACCGGTTCGGGCAAGACCACCACGCTCTATAGCGCGCTGCTGGAGATCAAGGACAGCCAGACCAAGATCATCACCACCGAAGACCCGGTTGAGTACCAGCTTGAAGGGATCAACCAGATTCAGGTTCACGCCAAGGTCGGGCTGACCTTCGCCGCCTCGCTGCGCAGCATCTTGCGGCACGACCCCGACATCGTGCTGGTGGGCGAAATTCGCGATCTGGAGACGGCCGAGAACGCCATCCAGGCGTCCCTCACCGGGCACCTGGTGTTCAGCACGTTGCACACCAACGACGCAGCCGGCGCCTATACCCGACTGGTCGACATGGGGGTCGAGCCGTTCCTCGTGGCGAGCACGGTCGAAGCCGTGATGGCCCAGCGCCTGGTGAGGCGGCTGTGCAACGAGTGTAAAGAGCCCTACGAGCCAGCCGTGGAAGACGTGCCCCCCGATTTTCCGCTCGGTGAAATGCTGCAGTCGGGCCAGCCGATCTACCGCGCGGTCGGCTGCCGGGCCTGCCGCCACGTCGGCTACCGGGGCCGCATGGGTATCTACGAACTTCTGATCACGACGGAATCGGTACGGCAGCTTGCCCACGAGCGGGCCAGCTCCTGGAAGCTGAAGCAGGCCGCCATGAACGAGGGCATGCGCAGCTTGCGTCAGGACGGCTGGAAAAAAGTGCTCGGCGGCCGAACGACGGTCGACGAAGTGGTCCGCGTCGCAAAAAGTGATCGGATAGGAAAGAACTAAGTGCCCGACTTCGCTTATGTAGCCCGCGACGCCGCCGGTCAACGCATCGTCGGCAAATTGACGGCCGCCAGCGAGCGCGAAGTGATCGGGTTGCTGGGACAGAGGTCGCTGTTCCCGCTGGAGGTGTCGGCCGAACGGGCGGCGAGCCAGACCTGGCGCGGCCGCCGGGTCCGTCCGCAACTGATGGCGACCACCTACGCCCAACTTGGCGACCTGCTGCGCAGCGGCGTGCCGCTGTTGCGGTCGCTCGACGTTTTGCAGCGACAGACCTCGCACGCGGGGCTGGCCGAGATCCTGGCGCAGGTGCGCACGCACGTCGAAGAAGGCACTTCGCTCGGCGACGCCATGCTTCGCTACCCGCGGGTCTTCAGCGAGATGGCCATCAACATGGTCCGGGCGGGAAGCGAAGGCGGCTTTCTGGAGGACGCGCTGGGGCGCGTGGCCGAATTCACCGAAAAACAGGAAGACCTCAAAGGCCGCACGATGGGGGCCATGGCCTACCCGATCTTTCTGGCGGTGGTGGGGTCGACGGTGGTGACCGTGCTGGTCGTGTTCTTTGTGCCGAAATTCGCCGAACTGTTCAGCCAGTTGCGCGAGCGGGGAGAACTACCGGCCGTGACGGACTGGCTGCTGGCCACGAGCGACTTTTTGCGTCACTGGGGAGTGGGCGTGCTCGTGGCGGCGGTGGTGGGCGGATTCTTTGCCAAGGCCCAACTCGCCACCGAGCAAGGCCGGCTGTGGCTCGACCGCTGGCGGGTGAAGATCCCCGGCGCCGGACGCATCATGCTCAACCTGGCGGTGGCCCGCTTCTGCCGGGTGCTGGGCACCTTGCTGCACAACGGCGTGCCGATTCTCAAATCGCTGGAAATATCGAGCGAGGCCACCGGAAACCGCGTGCTGGCCCTGGCCGTGCAGGAGGCCGCCAAGAACATTTCCGCGGGCGAGTCGCTGGCGGCGCCCCTGGCGGCGTCGGGCCAGTTTCCCGGCACGGTGGTGGAGATGATCGCGGTGGCCGAGGAATCGAATACACTGGAATCCGTGCTCATCAACATCGCCGACGGGCTGGAGAACCGCACCTGGCGGCAACTCGATCTGTTCGTCCGGCTGCTGGAGCCGATCATGCTGCTGCTGCTGGCCGGGGCGGTGCTGGTCGTGGTGATCGCGCTCTTGCTGCCGGTGATCAAGATGAGCACAACGATATAGGATGGTTGAGGTCTTAGGGCGCTTGGGCCTTCGGATGCAACGAACACCGACACATGGTGCCTGACCGTATTGCCACAGCGCACACCAACCCGAAGCGTCAGCGAGGGCGAGGGACCAACTCACCCTCGCTGACGCTTCGGGTTAGTGCCGCGCTATCGCACATCTGCGGGGCGTGGTGCGCAATGCGGGCTAAGCCTCCAAGACCTGTTCCCAGAACAATTCAGATCAGACTCAGATAACAGGAGACATCGCCATGCCACGTCGCCGTCGCCGCCCCGGCTTCACTTTGATCGAAGTGTTGCTGGTGCTCGTTATTCTTGTCGTTCTCGGTTCGCTGGTCGGCATTCAAATCCGCAGCGCTCAGAAGAAAGGCCTGGTGAACGCGGCCAAGGCCCAGGTCAACATGTTCCACACGCCGCTGGAGTCATACCTCATCGACGTGGGGCAGTATCCCTCGGGCACCGCGGGTCTCGAAGCCTTGCGGTCCGCGCCGGCCGAAGCGCAATCGCAAAGCACCAACAAATGGAACGGCCCCTATCTCGAGAAGGCCGTCCCGGTCGATCCCTGGGGACGAGCCTACAATTATGCCCAACCGGGCCGGCACAACACCGATTCTTACGACGTTTGGTCGCTGGGCCCGGACGGCGCCGATGGGACGGATGACGATATCGGGAACTGGCAGTAACCGAGACACCGTAAAACGAGGTGGGGCGATGGTCACACGATTTGTGGTTACAGACCCCCCTCACCCCAGCCCTCTCCCAAGGGGAGAGGGGGTTAAACGCGCGGGGTTTACGCTGCTGGAACTGTTGCTCGTGCTGGCGCTCGTGGCGGCGATCGCGGCGATGGTTTGGCCCGCGCTGCAGCGGCCGCTCGCCACACAACGCCTGAAGCGCGCGGCCGAGCAAGTGAGGATGCACCTCATCAAAGCGCGAACGCAGGCCATCACAACCGGCGAAACGTTCGGGTTCACCTATCAGCCGAACAAATCGGCGCTGCGGGTGGCCGCCTATACCAACAACGAGGCGCTGCTGGAATCGGTGAGCACGATGTCGCAGACGAGTGGGCAATCAGGCGCGTCGGGCCAGCCCGCGGCAGCGTCCTCCGGGGCACCGTCCTCCGGGGCACCGTCGTCCAGGGCACCGTCGTCCAGGGCATCGTCGTCCGGCACGTCGGCGACCAGCCCCGCCGCCTCGCGCCCCCCGGCCGAAGACGTGCTGCCCGAAGGCGTCGTTTTTTATGGCGGAGACGTGGCGAGCGACACGCGCTCCGACCAGTTTCAGGCGCAGGAACGCATGAAGGGCTCGATCGACCTCTCCTGGTCGCAGCCGGTGCTGTTCTACCCTGACGGCACGTCCACGGCGGCGCGCGTCGCGCTGGTGGGCGACCGCAACCGCGCGATCGTGATCGAGGTACGCAGCCTCACTGGCGGAGCGAGAGTGGGCGAAATCACATCCGTCGAGGCGCTGCGGCCATGACGCGACCGAATAACCGTGTGCGGATCGCAAAGACGTCCGTTCGCAAAGCGAAAGGCGACGCGGGCGGACGGCGGGGCTTTTCGCTGCTCGAAGTCGTACTGGCGCTGGCGATTCTCACCGCCGCGGTCGCCATCCTGGGCGAGCTGATTCGCGCCGGCCTGCGGAACGCCCAACTGGCCCGCGATCTGAGCAAGGCGGAACTGCTCTGCGAGAGCACCATCTACCAGATCGAGTCCGGCCTCCTGCCGCCCCAGCCCGCGCAGCGGTCGCCCGTCGATCAGGAGCCGGGCTGGTATTACTCCGTCGAGAACGAGAGCACGGGCACGCCGACGCAATCCGGGTTGCTGCGGCTGCGCGTGACGATCGAATTGAATCCCGACAAGCAGAAACGGCCGACGAAGTTCAGCGTGGTGCGCTGGATGCGCGATCCCTCGCTGGTGCTCGCCCAGCAGGCGCAGCAAATGAGCGTCTTGCCGACCACAAGTTCCACGACTTCGTCGAGTTCTTCCGGCACGATGGGAACGGGAGTCTTTTGATGAGAGCTGGCACAGCAAACTGCGATCGTCCCCGAATCTGTCACGAGAGCACGCGGCGGCGCGGGGCCTTTACGCTGCTCGAAGTGCTGCTGGCGCTGGCGCTGTCTGGCATCCTGATCGGCGTGCTGGCGATGGCGATTCGCACGCAGTTACGGGCCACCGACAGCGGCCGCACCGACGTGGCCCAATCGCAGGTGGCCCGGGCTCTTCTGAAACGCATCGGCGACGACGTACGCTCGGCCGTTTGGGCTGAGCCGATCGATCCCAACGCGATGGTGGTTCCGCCGCAAAGCTCGTCGCTGAGCGGCGCCGGCAACGCGGGGGCGGGCGGCCCGAGCATGGCCAGCGGCGGCGGGGGTGGCGGGGGTGGTAGTGGCGGCGGAGCAGGTGGCGGTGGCGGAGGGGGTAGCCGGGGTGGTGGCGGAGGCGGCGGTGGTGGTGGTGGCGGCGTTTCTGGTACCGGTACAACGACCACGACAACCACCACGACGACGACCAGCACCACCACCACCGCCAGCACCACAACGAGCGCGAGTACGACCACCACCGCGTCGACCGTTTCGGGTGCCTCGGGAACGTCAGGCTCGGGCGGCGGTGGCGGTAGCGGCAGCGCAGGGGGTGGCGGTGGAAGCGGGGGAGGAGGGGGCGGTGGCTCGGCCACCAACGCCAGCGTGACCACCACGCAGAACCTGGCCCAGGCGGCGATGTATTTCCCGACGCCCATGATGCCCGTCTTCATCGGCACGGCCAATTCGCTGCAGATGGACGTGAGCATCCTGCCGCGCAACGACCAGGTCGCCCTCGCGCAGGGAGCCCAGTCGGGCGGGATGTCGGCCGGCGTGGGCGGCACTCAACTGAGCGACATGAAGACGGTCACCTATCACATGACCGGCGGCGCCAACATGCCGACGATTATGTCGTCGCCGACCGCCCAGGGCGGACGAGCCAAAGGGCTGTTGAGGCAGGAAGTTCTCCGGGCGAGCAGCGTCGCCGCAGGCGCCAACGCCGGGAACTCGTCGGGCGGCGCCGCCTTACCCGAACCCCTGGCCCCGGAGGTCATCAACATCGAGTTTCAGTACTCGGACGGCGTGAGTATGTATTCCAGTTGGGATTCTCGCCAGCATAACTCCTTGCCGAAACTGGTGCGGATCACGGTCACGTTTCTGGCCGACAACCTCGATCCGTCGAGCGACGACCTGAACAGCCTCAACCCGAAGCCCACGGTCAAATACTCGCTGGCCGTCTCCCCCGCCGCCTGGCGACCCGTGCCGGCCTGGCTGACCGCCATGATGTCGTCGGCCGCCAGCGGCGGAACGTCGTCGGGCACGACGACGGGGGGCACGATGAGCGGAACGGGGGCCTTCTGATGGGTGCTCGACCGACGACTTCGCCGCGCCGGGGCATGGTGCTCATCATCGTCCTGGTAGCCATCATGATGCTCACCCTCGCCGGGCTTACCTTCGCCCAGCTCATGCTCGCCGAGCGCGAGGCGGCCTGGACGCATGGACGCATCGTGCAGAGCCGGGCGCTCGTCGATTCGGGGGTCGCCTGGATCGAGCAACAAACCTCTCAGGCGGCCATGCTCGATCAGTCGGGCGGCTGGATCGACAACCCGGCGATTTTTCGCGCCCAGCTCGTCGCCGACGACACCATCGATCGCGACCGCGGTCGGTTCACGGTCGTGGCGCCCCGCATGCAGTACGGGTCGATCAACGGGGTGCGGTATGGGTTGGAAGACGAGTCGGGCCGGCTGAACCTGAACACCTTGCTGCTGTTCGACCCGGTATGGCAGTCGACGGCCGCCCAGGCTGTCGCCAGCTCTGCGCAGTCGAGCGGCACCAGCCAGACTTCCGGCACGGCGCAGACCAGCGCCACGGCCCAGAGCGGCGCCGTTGCCCAGTCGAGTTCCGTCTCGCAAGCGAGCTCCCCGACGTCGGGTTCGTCGGGCTCGTCGAGTTCGGGCGCTGCCAACTCCTCGCAAGTCACCGCGCAGCAGGCCCTGCTCGGGCTGCCCGGCATGACCATCGACATCGCCGACAGCATCCTCGATTGGCTCGATCCCGACGACATTCCCCGCACGAACGGCGCCGAGCGTGAGTACTACTCTGGTCTCAGTCCGCCGCGTGTCCCCAAGAACGGCCCAATCGAGACCGTCGAAGAACTGTTGCTGATCAAGGGCGTGACGCCGCAATTGCTCTTTGGGGTGGACATCGACCGCAACAGCGTGGTCGATTCGCAGGAGATGAAGCTGAGCATGCCCATCACGACCATGAGCAGCAGTTCCAGTTCGTCGAATCCATCCAGCACGTCGAGCAGTTCGAGCACGTCGTCGGGCAGCTCCAGCGGCGGCATCAGTGGGCTGCCGACGACCAGCGGCAGCGGGTCGATGGCAAGCTCGGCCAGCATGAACCAAGGGTGGGCCGCCTACCTGACCGTCTACAGCCATGAATCGAACCTGCGGCCCGACGGTCAGCCGAAGATCAACGTCAACGCGGCCAATCTGGAACAGCTCTATCAGGCCATCTCTTCCGTGCTGGGAGCCGAGGTCGCCACGTTCGTCATCGGCTATCGGCAGGGTCGGGTGGTCACCGGCAGTCAGACGACCGTGGCCATGTCGGGCAAATCGCCCAATTTCACCCTGCCCGGCAACACCATGCTGGCCTCGCCGCTGGACCTGGTCGGCTGCAAGGTGCAGGTCAGCTTTCAGGGCGATCAGCAGCCGAGCGTGATCAATAGCCCGTTCGACCCGACGCCGCAGGTCATGCTCGGCTATGTCCCGATGCTGCTCGACTATCTGACGATCGTTCCCTCCACCACCGTGCCCGGCCGCATCAACATCAACCACGCGCCCTTGCCGGTATTGATGACCATACCCGGCATGGATTCGACGACCGCAAATATGATTTTGACCGGCCAGCAGGCTGCTTCAAACATGTTGGGCACCAACCGCAAATACCCGACCTGGCTTTACACGGAAGGGCTGATCACGCTCGATACGATGAAGAAGCTGATGCCCTACATTACGGCCACGGGCCATGTGTACCGTGCCCAGGTCGTCGGTTTCTTCGATGCCGGAGGTCCGACATGCCGGGCGGAGGTGGTGATCGACGCTACCACGAGCGCCCCTCGCCTATTACTGTGGAGAGAGTTGACCCATTTGGGACAGGGATATTCACGGCAGGTGTTAGGAGCGGTGAAATAAGTTCTTGAGTCTTAGGTCTTCGGTTCTAGGAGCGGTGGATGCTTAAGACTCGGTACCCAAGACCTAAGACGTGGGCAGGACTCGCGTTGCTCGGCCCACCGACCAAAGCTAAGACCTAAAGCCAAAGCCCCAAGACCTCGGACGCAAAAAACACGTGGCACGTTTACTAGCCTTAGAGTGGGACAGTCGCGAGGTTCGCGTGGCGGTCGGCTCGCCGCGCGGCGGCGATGTATTGGTTGAAGACGCCTTTCTCATCCCCTTGACATCTCGTAGCGAAGGGGCCGAGGGGGAGCAAAAGACGGCCGAGTTGATTGCCGCGGCGCTGGCCCAGCGCCACCTGGGCCGCGTGACCGGATTGGCCGCGGTCGGCCGCGCCGGGATCGAGCTCAAGGAGCTCACGCTCCCGCCCGCCCCCGACGAGGAGTTGCCCGACCTGGTGCGTTTCCAGGCCATGCGAGAATTCCACTCGCTGGGCGAGGATTGGCCGCTCGATTTCATCCCCGTGTCGGGTCCGGCGGGCGGGCCGCGCAAGGTGCTGGCCGCCGCCGTTTCTCCGGACCTGGTTGAGCAGATTCGGCAAACTTGCCTGGCCGCCAAGATCACGCCGGAGCGCCTCGTGTTGCGGCCGTGCGCGGCCGCGTCGCTGCTCACCCGCGCTCGCTGGGAAGCCGTGGCCCGCGTCAAGCTGCTGGTCGACCTGCTTGCTGACGAAGCCGACCTGACCGTCCTGGTTGAAAACGACGTCGTCTTCTTGCGAACGGCCCGGCTACCGCACGACGTGCTGTCGGCAGGCGGCCAGGCGGCCCTGCTGGGCGAAATCCGCCGCACGGTGGCCGCGGCCCGAAATCAGACGGGCCTGGCGGTCGAGGCCGTTTACCTCTGCGGCAGCGGCGCGGAACACACCTCGCTCGCGGCCCAGATCGAAGCGGGAATCGGAATTACGACGCAGCTTTTCGACCCCTTCGCCGAGCTGACGCTGGCGGACAGTTTGCGGCGGGCGATGCCGCCGTCGCCAGGACGCTTTGCGCCGGTGCTCGGCATGCTGCTCGACGAAGCTCAGCACGGCCGGCACACCGTCGATTTCCTCAAACCCCGGCGCCGGCCCCCTCCCCCCAACCGGACCCGAAAATGGATCTGGGGGGCCACGGCGGCGTGCGTCGTGCTGGCGGCCGGAGTTAGCTGGATCCACCGCTCGCTGGCGGAAATGGACGACAAGATCGCAGAGCTCGGCGGCAAATCCAAGGACCTGGACAAGGTCGTGGCCAAATGGAAAGACGTCGAAAAGGCCTCGCAGGAGATCGGCGGCTGGGCCGACTCGAACGTGAATTGGCTCGACGAACTGCGGGAGCTCGCGCTCGACATGCCCCCCGCCCAAAACGTGCTGTTGACGCGACTGAACATGGGGGCGACCGGCGCGGTCGGCCAGATCGACCTGGAAGGACTGCTGCGCGGCGCCGACTCGGCCGCACAACTCGAAACGGCGCTGCGGGACGAATTCCACAGCGTTCAGGGCCGCAACCTGCAACAGGACGCCAGCCGCGAGGGCTATTCGTGGAAATTCATTTCCACGATCGCCACGCGGCCCGAATCGGCCGAGAACTACCGCCAGCACGCCGAGGCGGCTGAGAAAAAACGGGCCGAGGCCGAGGCGGCCGCCGCCGAACGCCGCCCGGGCGGCGGCATGGGCGCGTGGGGTGGAGGACCTTGGGGCGGAGGGCCGCCCGCGGATCCTCAGGCCTGGGAAGAAATGCGCGAGCGGTTCGGCCAAGGACGGCCGTCGCCGACCGCGCCGCAGGACGCCTCCCCGCCGGGTACGCCGTCGAAGGACGCGCCAGGCGCCCCGTCGAAAGACGCACCGGGAAAAGAAACCTCGTCGAAAGAAACTCCGGCCGGCGACGCAGACGCAAAGGGGGTGTCCGATGGCACTTAATCGCCGCGAGCGCACCCTCGCCTGGGGCGCCGGACTGGCGCTGTCGGTCGTCGCCGTGCAACTCAGCTACAACTACGTGCAGGCCCTCTTCGACGAGAGGGCAACCCAGATCGAGAGCCTCGAGCGCGAGATCGCCGATAAAAACACCGCGATCCTGCGCGGCAAGAAGGCCGGCAAGAAGCTTGCCGACTGGCAGCACCGCAGCTTGCCCACCGACCTGGTGCTGGCCCGCTCGCTGTACAAGAACTGGCTGGCCGGGCTCGTCGAGCGCACGCGGCTGGCGAGGGCCGACGTTACGCTCGGCGCCGACCTGCCCAAGCCGGGCATCTACGTGAAGGTGCCGGTCAGCGTGCGAGGGCAGGGGACGATCGAGCAGGTGGTGCAGTTTCTGTTCGACTTCTACCAGGCGGATCACCTGCACTACATCCGGCAGATGACTCTCACGCCGCTGACCAGCAACAACGCTCCGCCCGTGTTGGGAGATGGCCAGGCCGGCCAGCCTGGCGGCGGCGCGGCGGCCGAAGGACCGGCGGGCGGCCCCGGTCGTTTTCCGGGTCGCGGCGGCTCTGGCGGACGAGGCGGACCGGGAGGATTCGCGGGCAGGGGCGGCATGGGTGGGCCGGCTGGCTTCGGAGGCGGGGCAGGCGGCTTCGGGGGCTTCGGCCGCGGCGGTCCAAGAATGGACGGCCCCAAGTACGAACTGGTGCTGGCGATCGAAGCTTTGTCGCTGCCTGGGGGCGACCGGCGCGACCAGCTCAGCGACGCGAAATCGGACAGGCTGGCGTACACGGACGCAGAGGCCTATCGCAAAACGATCGCCGAGCGAAACTTCTTCTCTCCCTACCAGGCTCCGATCGAGAGCGACCCGGCCGCCGACACCTACATTACGGCGGTTGTGAAAAAAGCAGGGAAATACCAGGTCTGGATCAATCTGCGCAGTAGCGGCAAGACGCTTAAGCTCAGCGAAGGTGAATCCTTCGACCTGGGCAAAGATAAGGCGACGGTTTCAAAGATCGATTCGCATAAGGTGGAGATCGAAGCCGCCGGCCGCCGCCGGGAGATCGCGCTGGGCAGCAACCTTTCCGAGCAACGCGGTCGCCGGGGCGGCTTTGGTCGACGCAATTTCTCCCCGCCCCCCGATTTCCAGATGCAGTAGCTCTGCGCCCGCACAACTCGCCCCCTTGACCAAGTTTTCCTGGAGAACTGGGGGCATTCGGACGATTATTCCCGTCGCGTAGACCTTACCGGCACTTCGGGCGTGCCGCTCCACGAAATCCCCAGAGCGGATCCAGATCGTGTTTTGCCTACCCTTCGCGAGCAGGCAAGAACGGGCGATACCGAAGCGCCTTGGCATTGCCCTTCTCTGTGTACTCCTTCGCGCCTCGGCGCCGGCCTGGTCGGAAGACCGATCAGAGGCCGCGTTCGTCGCCGTCGAGCTCGTGCAGACCCCGGCGGCTGAGGTTGCTCCGTTGGTCGAGCAGGCTCTCTCGTTGCAGGGCGTGCAGGCCGAGGTGGTCGTCGACAACAAGCGAAACCAACTCCTGGTCCGCGGTTCCAGGGCGGTCCACGAGCGCGTCCGCGAGTTAGTCAGGACTTTCGATCGCGCGCCTGGCGAAAAGGCGCAGGCTGCCGCCCCTCCCCTTGGACTGCGGCCGGGTGGATCGCCGCCAGGCCTCTCGCGCCCGGCGGCGGGCGACCAGGGGGTTGTTCCGGCCAACACGATCACGGCGGGCGTCAGAAACGTGCCCACCGCATTTGCCGACAGCTCAACGGACCGTCCTTCTCTGCCCGCCTCAAAAGGCCCCGTCGGCCCAGGCCCCGTCGGCCCAGGTAACGTCGCGCGGCAGCCGGCTAAGGCGTCCAAGAGGGCAGCCCAACCGGCCCAGCAAAACCCGCCCTGGCCGTACAAGGAAGTCCAAAAGCTCGTCGCTCGGCCCGCCGAGACCAACTCGGACACCGTCGTGGAAACGATGGCCATTCCGATCAAGCATATCTCGGCCGGCGAAATCCCCGACCGGCTGAAGCGGCTGTTGGGAAATCGCCTGTCGTCCCTGGTGACGACGACCGAAGGAGTCACAAGCTACATCGTCCAACTGCCGGGGCACACGCCGCTGGAGATTCACATCCAGAAAGATGCTGCTCACGTGATCATTCGCGGCCCGGCGGAAGCCGCTCGCCATTGCGCGCGGCTCGTGGAAGCGATCGACGCCGAACCAGTAGCGGCGGCCCGGCGGACGCGCGTCGTGCCGCTGAGCGGGCCCAGTTCGCCCTTTGTGCGGCAGGCCCTGATGGCCGTCTCGGGGGCGGCAGGAGAGCGACCCCAAGGCGGCGCTTCCTCGCGGTTGGTCGCCCGGCTATTTCAGCCCAGGCGACCCGAAGCCGCGGCTCAACGCCCCGACGATCAGGCCGAGGTGCCGCCGACGGAGGCCGCCGAAGGTGACGAGGCGATGCCCGAAGAGGAAGAAGACGAGCACGGCGCCTTGTCCGGCGACATCGAAATCGAGCAGATCCCTGAGCTGGGCGCGATCATCGTCCGCGGCAGCGAGCGCGACGTCGAGCGGGTCATGAAGATCATCGAGGAGATCGAGCGGCTCAGCGTCGAGGCGGAGCCGGTCATCCAGCTTCATCGGCTCAAGCATATCAGCAGCGAGGCGATGAGCGACGTTGTCACGCCGCTGTACGGCGATGAGCTGGCGCCGCGGCAGGGACGGGTGAGCATCACGCCGCTGGTCCATCCCAACGCCCTGTTGCTGATCGGCCGCGCCGAGAGCGTCAAGAGCGTAATCGAGCTGATTTCGCGTCTCGATCAGCCCGGCGACCCCACCAGTCAGTTCGAGGTCTTCCGCCTCAAGTACGCCACGGCGGCCACGGCCGCCACGACGCTGAACACCACGTTCGGAAGTTTTGGAACCGGCCTGGGGGTGCGGCTGCGTGTAACCCCCGACGCCCGCACCAACGCGCTCATCGTGCAAGCGGGCCCGCGCGACCTGCTGGAGGTGCGCAAGCTGCTCAAGCAGCTCGACGTGGCCGGCAGCGCCGCCGTCAACGAGCTGAGGTTGTTTCGCTTGCGATACGCCTCGGCCGTCGAGGTGGCGGCCCTGCTCAACGCGGCCGTGCAGCGCACGCCGCAAGCCGGCCAGGCGGGAGCACCTCAGCAGCAACAGGGCGGCGGGCCCCAGCAATTCGGGCAGGGTGGACAATTCCAGCAGCAGCAGCAACAGCAACAACAGCAGTTCCAACAACCTGGCCAGCAAGGCCAACCCGGCCAGGCTCAAGGTCAGCAGGGCGCGGCGCCGGAGGCGAAGTCGGTCATGCTCCGGTTCATGACGATCGACACCGAGGGCAGGCGACAACTGAGCGTGGGGCACCTGGGCGACACCCGCATTTCGGCCGACATCAAGTCGAACACGGTCGTCGTGTCCGCTCCGGCCGACAGTCTCGACCTGATTGCCGCCCTGATCGCCCAACTCGACCAACCGAACGCCGTGCCGGCACAAATCAAGGTCTTCACGCTGACCAACGGCGACGCCACCAACATGGTCACCATGCTGGAAGACCTGTTCCAGGTCAGCGGCACGAGCATGGTGGCCGGCGGGGCCCAGGCCATGCAGCCACAGATCACGGCTGAGGAGGGCGCGGCCGTGCCGCTACGGTTTTCGGTCGATGCCCGCACCAACAGCATCATCGCCTCCGGTTCGGCGTCCGATCTCACGGTCGTCGAGGCAATCCTGCTGCGGCTGGACGACAGCGACGTGCGCGAGCGGCGGAGCGTGGTCTACAAGCTGAAAAATGCCCCGGCCCTCGACGTGTCGATCGCGCTCAACGACTACCTGCAAAAAGAGCGGCAGACGCAGCAAACCTCGCCGGGCCTGTTGAGCCCGTTTGAAAAGATCGAGCGCGAAGTCGTGGTTGTGCCCGAACTGGTGACCAACAGCCTGATCGTCAGCGCGACGCCCCGGTTTTTTGACGAGATTTCCAAGATCGTCGAGCAACTCGATGCTCGTGCCCCCATGGTGATGATCCAGGTGCTCATCGCCGAAGTGACGCTGACCAACACCGACGAGTTCGGCATCGAGGTGGGTTTGCAGAACTCGGTGATGTTCGACCGCAGCCTGTTGAGCGGCTTTCAGCTCATTCAGAGCAGTTTCCAACAGCAGCAGAACGGTTCCACCATCGCGACGACCAATCAGGCGATCGTGGGAGCCAACAGCACGCCGGGCTTCGACTTCAATAATCCCACGCTGCAGGGCGCGGCTCCCCCGACGGGTTCGACCGCGACCCAGGGCACCTTTGGCATCGGCCTGCCGAACAGCGGCAGCACCACCTCATTGAATACGGCCAGCACGCTTGGACAACAAGCTCTCTCCAACTTCGGCATGGGCCGCACCAACAGCACGCTGGGCTACGGCGGCCTCGTGCTGAGCCTGTCGAGCGATACGGTCAACTTTCTGCTGCGAGCCCTGCGCGAGCGCGATCGACTCGACGTGCTCAGCCGCCCGCAGATCATGACGCTCGACAACCAGCCGGCTTACATCGTGGTCGGCCAGCGCGTCCCCTTGCTGCAAGGGTCGACCGTGGGCATCACGGGAGCCACCACTGGCGTGCAGTACACGCCGGTGGGTCTGATCATCGCCGTCACCCCCCGCATCACTCCCGACGGCCTGGTGGTCATGGAGATCGACGCGGAGAAATCGGTGCTCGGCCCGCTCACTTCCGGCATTCCCGTCGGCTTCGGCGCGCTGGGCCAGGTGTTGCGCCAGCCGGTGATCAACCTGACGCAAGCGCAAACGACCATCAGCGCCCTGGACGGGCAGACCGTCGTTTTCGGCGGCATGATTACCCAGAGCAGCCAGGTGATTCAGCGGCGCGTGCCGGGTATCTCGGAGATACCGATTCTAGGCCGGCTCTTCCGTTACGACTACCAGAGCGGCAACAAGACCGAGCTCTTGATCATCATGACGCCGCACATCGTGCGAAACCAGGCCGACGCCGAGCGACTCAAACGCTTCGAGGCCGGGCGGATCAGTTGGTGCCTGTCCGACGTGGTCAAGCTTCACGGCGAAGCGGGCCTGCGGAACCGGAGCGACGAGTGGCTCGACAAAGAAATCCCGACGATCTACCCCGACATGGATCCGACCGGCGCCGCTGGCGAAGCGGTGCCGATGCCGCCAGGTCAACCGGTCTCGCCGAAATCAGCGCCGCCGCGCCTGCAATTCCCAGGACCAGCCCGCCCCGCCGGCCCCCCCACGTCGAGGCTTGGCCCGGTGAGATCGACGGGCCCGCAGGCGCCCCAGATTGCCCGCAATCAGCTCCAGATCCGTGCTGCGGCGCCCGCACCCACGCCGGCTCCGCCGAGGCAAACGGCCGCGCCCCCGCCGGGTGCCGGTTCAACCACGCCGGTCGTCAGTCACCGGCGGCAGCCGCCTCCGCCGGATGTCCGGACGCTTCAGTATGAGTCGCCGCCGGCCCAGGCGCCGCAGCAGTGATGGCAAGAGAGACGAAACGCAGGGAGGCGAGCCATGCAGAGACACGAAGACAAGACAACGTACAGTGAGAATGAGCGCTCGATGGCCGTGTCGATGCCGCCTGCGGTGGGTTCCCTTCGCCGCTGGAGCCGTGGCGCCCTGCGTGTTGCGGGCGTTCCCTCGCTCCTTCTCTCGCTGGGCATATCCGTGGCTCCCGGTTGCGCGTCGCTCGACTTGCCGTCGTTCAATATGGAGAAGTACATCCCGATGCTGACCGGCCGCACGGGCCAGTTTCGCCGGCCGATGAAGGTCGTGGCGTTCTGGAGCGACACGGTTCGCACCGCCGACGGTCAGCCGGCGATGCGCGGCTTTGGCGGGCGGCTGATGTTCTACGACAGCAAGACCAGCAAACCGTTGAAAGTCGCCGGTACGCTGGTGATCTACGGTTTCGATGAGGGACGTATCGATCCTGAGAATCCGCGCCCGGATCGGAAGTTCGTATTCACGCCCGAGCAGTTTGCCAAGCACTACAGCAAGTCGGAACTGGGCCACTCCTACAGCGTCTGGGTTCCGTGGGACCGCGCCGGGGGAGAAACCAAGGAGATCGGCTTGATTTGCCGCTTCACTCCGGTTGAGGGAGGCGCCATCGTCAGCGAACAAGTGCGGCAGGTGCTGCCGGGAGTGGAGCCGGCGTCGCCGGCCCCCGCGGCCCCTACCGCCGCCACGGCTCCTGCCGCGACTCCGGTGAAACTGCTGCAGTATGAGGTAACCGCCCAGGAGGCGGAGCGCCGCATGGCCACCACCACGATCGACCTGAACGGCCCGCCAGATCGTCGCTTGCCCACCGCGCTAGCGCGTCCGCGGCCCAACTTCCCGGTCCGAGGCGACGCCGGGGCGCCTACGAACCCGACTCCGGCAGCAGTGGTCCCGAACCCGGCGGCGGGAGCGTCGAACCAGTCGGCGGCGCCGACTGCCGACCGCGCCGGGGCGCCGTCCGCGTCGGGCTCGTGGTTAGCTCGTTTCGGACCTCATCAATCCCGGGCTCCAGGAGCGCCAATCGCTCCGCCAGATCGCGCGCGTGGTCCGTGGCAACCGACCCACGTAGTACCACCGTCCGTCCCTCCAGCGACGCCGACGTCGATCCTAGCGCCGTGACCCGCGACAGCC
This sequence comes from Pirellulales bacterium, assembly GCA_035550375.1. Lineage (GTDB taxonomy): Bacteria > Planctomycetota > Planctomycetia > Pirellulales > JAICIG01 > DASSFG01. Next base: position 78,693 of record DASZPH010000055.1, read on the forward strand.
GCTGTTGCAGCCCAGCAGTGATCTCGTGGGGAGCCGGACCCTCGGCTTCAAAGCCCACGCTCACGGTCATCTTGCGCGTCACCGGGGCCGCCGTCGCCGACCGACGCCCGGCTTGCTGGTTGGGGTTCGTCTGCCCCGGTTGTTGAGGGCGCTGCTGCTGGGTATTGCCGCTCGTGAGGCTGTTGTTCAGCATTCCCGTGCCGGGCAGCGTTCCGCGGCGAGTCTGTGAAAAGGCACCGCTGTTGGCGTATTGGGTTCCGACGCCGCCTCCCCCCTGGCTGCGGCTCATGACCATGCGGAACCGCTGTCGCGTGGGTGAGCCGATTGTGCGTGTGCCAAAGGTGCTTTGCGATGGCCGCCCTAAGATCGTCGGCAGTCCCGTGATGGATTGATTCATCTGGTTGTTCAGCATGCTTTGGTTGAGCCCGGCGCCTCCCCCGCCACCCCCCCCACCAAAACCGCCCCCTCCGAAGCCTCCGGCCCCCCCGCCAAAACCACCGCCACCGCCGCCCCCGAATTGCTGGGCCAGGCCGAGCGATGTGTCTAACAACAGGGCACTCGTGGCTACGACGGTAAAGAGCAACAGGCGGCGCATATTTGGGTTCCTCAACAAGCGTAGTGGGCGCGGGCCACGATTCGGCTACACCGGTTGTTTAACAGGCGTCAACAGCGACCGGGGGGAGGGTGCCGCATCCCGGCCCGAAAGTACCATTCGGCCCAGTTGGCAGTTCCAACCTCGCGGTCGCCGTCGGCTCCCGGTTAAACGACGATGCACGTCGAACTGGACGTAGCCTCCGCGCCGACAGCTTGCATTATACCAGCCGACGATCAGGGAATCTCGACTGGCACGGCGGCGGGCGGGCTCGATTCGACCGGCGTGGATACTCCCTCTGGCGGAGAGGGCGGGAACGGGGTTGCACCGACGGGCCCCGGCATCATTTCCACGGCCTCCGGCAGTTCGGTCGCCGGCGGACCCGATTGCATCAAGTGGGCGTCGTGGGCCCGGTCGATTTCACGCGCCTCGCGAGACGCCCGTTTCGGTATCTTGGTTCCCCGTTCCACCGGGTTCAGATCGTAGCGTGCCTGCACGCTACGCACGATTCCCTCTTGATAGTAAATCGTGGCCATCCAGGTACCGTTGAACGGCCACAGGTGTTGCCGCTTGATCTGGTTGCACTGCAAATACGGCACGCCGACCGCCTCTTCGTAGGTGCAGACAAAGCCGTGGATTTCCATAACCTCCCTGGCCTGCTCGATCGGCATCCCCGCGGGGACGAGCGCCTCGACGCGCTTCAAGGTCAGGAAGGAATCTTCGGGCAAAAAGAAGTGCCCGCGGGGAACCGGCTCTTGTGTCTTGCAGCCGGCCATCGCCAACCCGCTCGACAGGACCAGGATCCAGGCAAACATTCGCATCGCGTTTCCCTCGCGCAAGGAGTGGCTTCGTCCAATTTGCCCGCATCCGCGGGTTTCCCGGCTAACAAGGGTATCGGCTGTAGCGAATGTGCCGAATAAATCGAGTATGCCCCAACATGCGCCGCGCGTGAGCCGGAAGCATCCGTGGACCGACTCCAACCCGCAGCGTGAGCGGGGTAAGTCGCTTGGGGTCCCTCGTTTACGCTTCGGGCGGGCGCCGTGGGATGTTCGTGGGCCGGTGAAGAATCGGGGCAGGGCGCCGGCATATCTAAAGCGCCCAAATATCCGGGTCGGCTTCAGGTAACGCCCGGGGCGGCGTAGCGGACCGGGCCGCGCCTTTTTTCGACTACCCGTCGTGCCAGGTCAGCACGACCTTGCCCGATTGGCCCGAGAGCATGACGTCGAAACCTTGCTGAAAATCGTCGGCTGAGAAACGGTGCGTGATCACCGGGCTGATATCGAGCCCCGACTGCAGCATGACCGTCATCTTGTACCAGGTCTCGTACATCTCGCGGCCGTAGATGCCGCGGATCGTCAGCATATTGAAGACCACGGTCGTCCAGTCGATGGCCATCTCCTTTTCCGGAATGCCGAGCATGGCGATCTTTCCGCCGTGGCACATGTTCGCCAGCATGTCGCGAAAGGCGGCGGCATTGCCCGACATCTCCAAGCCGACGTCAAAGCCTTCTTTCATACCGAGCCGCTTCTGCGCCTCGGCAATCGAGTTGGTTCGCACGTCGAGCGCGAGCGTCGCCCCCATCTTCTTGGCCAGTTCCAGGCGGTAGGGGTTGACGTCGGTGACGACCACGTAACGCGCGCCGGCGTGCCTGACCACGGCGGCCGCCATGATGCCGATCGGTCCCGCCCCCGTGATGAGCACGTCTTCCCCCAGCACGTCGAACGACAGGGCCGTGTGCACGGCGTTGCCGAACGGGTCGAAGATGGACTGCACGTCGCGCGGAATCGAGGGGTCGTGGGCCCACACGTTGGTCATCGGTAGCGAAAGATATTCGGCGAAGGCGCCCGGACGATTGACGCCGACGCCTTTCGTGTCTTTGCACAGGTGGCGCCGGCCGGCCAGGCAGTTGCGGCAGTGCCCGCACACGACGTGCCCTTCGCCGCTGACGATCTCTCCCTCGTGGAAATCTTTGACGTTCGAGCCCACGGCCACCACCCGCCCCACGAACTCGTGCCCCACGACCATGGGCACGGGGATGGTTTTCTGGGCCCAGGCGTCCCAGTTGTAAATGTGGACGTCGGTGCCGCAGATACCGGTGCGCAAGACCTGGATCAGGACGTCGTTGATGCCGACCTCGGGGACGGGGACTTCGTCCATCCACAGGCCCGGCCTGGCAAGCTTCTTGACCAGCGCTCGCATTGTCTTCATGGCAGCTCCTTTGGCGCGTAATCGTAAGGAACGTGCCGCGAAGTTACAACCGGCCACGGAGCCCGGTGGTGGCCCAAGAGCCGGACGAGAAGCCCGCTTCAACTGCGGACGACGCGGGCAAGCTCCGGCCGGATAACCAGCCGCCAGCCGCTTCGCTACTGGCGTTTGCCGGAAGGGCCGGCGGCCGTCTTGGACCGAGCCGGACGGGACGAGTTGCTGGCGCCCTTACCGTCGAAGTCGGGGTTGTCGGGGGCCAGCAGCGTTCCTTCGGGCACGGTGATCAGGTCGTTCGCCTGGCGGCCTCGGTGCCCGGACTGCACGACGCCGGTCAAGAAATTCTCGATCCGCGCCTCCTCCTGCAGCCGGTTGTATTCCTCGGCCATGGCCAGGCGGATCTTCTTATCGCGGATGTCGTCGCGCATAAGGTTTTCGACCTCTTTGAATTTAATGCTGACCGGCTTCGTCTGCCCCTCGCAGAAGAGGATCACCCATTTATCGCCCACCTGCATGATGCCTGAGACCTCGTTCTTCTTCAGCGAAAACGCCTCTTCCTCCAGCCTCGGGTCGCTGCCGTGCTTTTGGATGGGGGGAATCTCTCCCTCGTTCACCTTTCCGCCCGGCTCGATCGTGTAGTGCTTGGCCAGGTCGGCGAAGTGCTCGACGGTCGGATTCTTGCGAGCCATGTCCCACACTTTCTGGGCGTCCCGCTGGTTGGCCAGCACGATGGCCCGGCAACGGACGCGCGGTCCGTAGTTGGCCTCGAAGCTCTTCTGCAGGTCTTCCTTCGTAACCTCGACGTCCTCGCCCGCCAGCTTACGCAGGCTGACCGAAGGCCAGACGACGTCGTCGCGGTACAGCTCGAGCGACATCTTCTGGTTTTCGACCACGTCCTTCAGCCAGGCGTCGACATCGGGCTCGTCATTCTTTTTGGTCTTGCCCATCGTGACGGCGGCCCGCGCTATCTCTTCCTGCATATCTTCTTCGGTGATCTGGATATTTTTCTTCTTCAGCGCCTGCTCCAGCAGGTGCCGGTTGATGAGCCCGTCGAGCATTTCGATGCCGTGCCGCTCGATGCACTCTTCCGCCACCTGCCGGATGGTGATCGTCTCGCCGTTGACGATCGCCGCCACCCCTGGCTGCTTCTTGCTCTTGGCGGGGTCGTTCATCACGTTTTCGATCTTGGCGTTGTCCTGCAACTCCTTGAAGATGGCGTCGGCTTCCAAGCGGAGTTTCTTGTCGCGGATGCTTTCGACCAGCACCTTCTCGACCTTCTTACGATCGACCTTCTGTGGATCAAGCCGCGCCTCGCACTTGAGAATCAGGAACTGGTCGCCGACCTCGATCACCTCGGAGATCTCGTCTTTTTGCAAGGCGAAAGCCGCCTTCTCGATTTCGGGGTCGCCCTGGTGATGGTGGATCGGCTGGATCAGCCCTTTGGCGCTGGCGCTGACCGTGTCGATCGAATGCTGCTTGGCCAGGTTGCCGAATTCTTCGGGGTTCGCCAGCGCCTTCGTTCGCAGCCTTTCGGCGTCTTGTGCCGTGGCACAGACGATCAGCCGGGCCTGGACGGCCTCGCCATAGAGGGTGTCCCACGCCTCTTTAAAATCCTTTTCCGTGACCTTCAGCCGGTCGCCCGCCAGTTTCCGCAGGGCCACGGTCGGCCAGATGATCTCCTTGGAGTATTGTTCGGGCGTGATGTGCCGCTCCTCCCTGAGCATGGCCAGGAGTTGGTCGGTCGGCATGCCGAACCGTTGGGCCATGCGGTCCATCTCTTCCTTCACTTCCTTGTCCGTCACCGCGATGTTGCGGCGTAGGCACTCGGAGGAAATCAACCGCTTGTTGACGATGCTCTCCAGCACGTCAGAGCCAAAGTGCCGCAGACATTCGCGAGCCAGCTCGGGCCGTTCGATTTTTTGGCCGTTGACCGTCGCCATCACCACCATCTGTTGTGTTGGCAGCATCTCCTCGGGCGGGGCGCCTTGGTGGTCCGGCTTCGAGGTCTTTTCGGTCTTTTTAGCCGTGCTTTTGGCGGCGAGACGCATAAGGGGGAACTCGGCCTGCGCCGAGGGCGTTTGCCAGGCGTAGCGAATAACGAGGGCGAGGCCAATGGTGGCGGCCGCGCCGGCCAGCGACAGAAGCCGTAAACGAAGCTTGCGGCCGGGTCCATCGGCTGCTGCGGAGCGAGTCATGGCGGTTTCTCCCTAAACCTGTGGGCCAACGAGATTCGGCTCAGCCGGGCTTCCTGCCTCGGCAACAATTACGGCGCACGATACGCCTTTGGGGCGGGGAGTATAGGAAGGGTGTTCAGGACCGTCAAGGCGAGCGGCGCACGACCCGAAGCTCAATCAGGAAAACACGAAAGAACGAAGGCACCGTTTCGTGTTTTCGTCCGTTCCCGACGACGCCCTGCGCCCGCTAGTGCTGCAGCTTCTTGTAGCGGAAACGGTGCGGCTCGTCGGCGGCAATGCCGAGCCGCTCGCGTCGCTGCTCTTCGTAGGTCTGGAAGTTCCCCTCGCACCAATGCACGTAGCCGTCCCCCTCGAAGGCCAGGATGTGCGTCGCCAGGCGGTCCAGGAACCAGCGGTCGTGCGAGATCACGACCACGCAGCCCGCAAAATTGACGATCGCCTCCTCCAGGGCGCGCAGGGTGTCAACGTCCAGGTCGTTGGTCGGTTCGTCGAGAAGCAGGACGTTCGAGCCGCGCCGCAGCAGCTTGGCCAGATGAACCCGGTTGCGCTCGCCTCCCGACAGCGTGCCCACGAGTTTTTGTTGGTCGCTCCCCTGGAAATTGAAGCGGGCCACGTAGGCGCGCGAAGGGATTTTTCGGCCCCCCATCTCCAGGTTGTCGTAGCCGCCGGAGATTTCTTCCCAGACCGTCTTTTGCGGATCGAGGGCGTCGCGGTTCTGATCCACGTAGCCCAGCTCGACCGTCGGGCCGACGCGCAGCTCGCCCGAATCGGGCTGTTCCTGGCCGACCATCATCCGGAACAAGGTCGTCTTGCCCGCGCCGTTGGGTCCGATGATCCCCACGATTCCCCCGGCGGGCAGCCGGAAGGTCAAGTCGTCGATCAGAACCCGATCGTCGTAGGCCTTGACCAGGTGGATGGCCTCGATCACCAGGTCGCCCAGGTGCTTGCCCGGCGGAATCTGGATTTCAAACTCCTCCTGGCGGTCTTCGAACCGCTCGGCCGACATCTTTTCGTAGGCCTTGATGCGGGCCTTGTTCTTCGCCTGCCGGGCGCGGGGGGCCATGCGAACCCACTCCAGCTCGCGCTCGAGCGTCTTCTGGCGGGCGCTGGCGGCCTTCTCTTCGCGAGCCAGCCGATCCTTCTTCTGCTGCAGCCAGGACGAATAATTCCCTTCCCAGGGGATGCCGCGGCCGCGGTCGATTTCCAGGATCCAGCCGGCCACGTTGTCGAGAAAATAGCGGTCGTGCGTGACGGCCACCACCGTGCCCGGATAATCGTGCAGGTGCCGCTCCAGCCAGGCGACGCTTTCGGCGTCGAGGTGGTTGGTCGGCTCGTCGAGCAGCAGCAGATCGGGTTTTTGCAAGAGCATCTTGCACAAGGCCACGCGGCGCCGCTCGCCGCCCGACAGCTTGGTCACGTCGGCGTCGGCCGGCGGCAACTGCATCGCGTCCATGGCGATTTCCATCTGGCGGTCCAGCTCCCAGGCGTTGACCGCGTCGATCTGGTCCTGCACCTTGGCCTGCTCGGCGAGGAGCTTTTCCATCTGGGCGTCGTCGAGCGGCTCGGCGAAGCGGGCGTTGATCTCGTCGAACCGCTGGAGAAGGGCGCGCGTGCCGGCGACCGCTTCTTCGATGTTGCCCCGCACGTCTTTGCCGGGGGTGAGCTGCGGCTCCTGCGGCACGTAGCCCGCCGAAAAGCCTTCGGTGAGCTTGGCTTCGCCGTCGAAATCCTTGTCGATGCCGGCCATGATCCGCAGCAGGGTGCTCTTGCCCGATCCGTTGCGCCCCAAAACGCCGATCTTGGCCCCGGGGTAGAAGGCCAGCCAGATCTCTTTGAGCACCTCGCGCTGGCCATATTTCTTGGTCAGCGCGGAAACTTGATAGATGTATTGTTGTCCCATTCGCACATTTTAGAGACGCACGCGCGACTTGCGAAGGGCTGCTGGCCTGTCGACAGAATCGCAGATACGATAGAAGTTCGGTGAAACGTTGGACAAGGTGAGCTATGCTCCGCAGCGCAGAATTCGAGCCGTCCCCTTACGGCGAAGGGCGATTGGAGGCCGGTGATCATCTCGACCAGTCGACGTTCCACCGGCTTTACCTCGCCACGCCGGGGGTCGGGTCGCTCGACAACGCGACGGTTTTGCTCCCCCCCGACAGCGAGCCCCAGCCGGACGGCACGCTGATCATCAAACCGGATCACGGCGGGCGAACGCGGCTCGAGGACGGATATCTGGCGGGCGCGCCGGAATTGGTGGTCGAGATCGCCTCCAGCAGCGTCTCCTACGATCTTCATAGCAAGTACCGCTTGTATGAAAGGGTCGGCGTGCAGGAATACGTCGTGGCCGTCCTCGGTGAGAAGCAGGCTCGCTGGTTTGTCGCCGAAAAAGGAAAGTTCGTTTCGATGGCGGCCGATGCGGACGGCATCTTTCGTTCGCGAGTTTTTCCCGGCTTATGGCTCGACGCGGCCGCGCTCTGGTCGGACGACGACGCGAAGCTCTTGCAGGCCGTTCAGCAGGGTATCGCGTCTCCCGAACACAGGGTCTTCGTGGACAAACTTCAATCGCAACGCGGCTGAGGCACGGCCGAATCAGGGAGGCATTTTGGCCCGCCAACCGATCCTGAACAACGACGACAGCGACGACGCGGAGCGCAGGCCGGTCGGCCCGGCGTCCGAGCCCGACGACGATCGCGAGCTGCGGCCGCAGCGGATGCGCGACATGATCGGCCAGCGCGAGGTCTTCGCCCGCATCGAGATCGCGCTCGACGCCGCCCGCAAGCGGAAGGAGACGCTGGGGCACATCCTCTTCGACGGCCCGCCCGGCCTGGGCAAGACGACCTTCGCCACCGTGATTCCTCGCGAGCTGGGCGTGACGCTGCAGATCGCCAGCGGCGCGGCGATGGCGGCCCCCAAAGACCTCATTCCCTACCTCACCAACGCCGAAGAAGGCTCGGTGTTGTTCATCGACGAGATCCACCGCCTGCCGAAGGCGGTCGAAGAGTTTTTGTACCCGGCGATGGAAGATTTTCGCATCGACATCACGCTGGGCGAAGGGGTGAACGCCCGCACGATCAACATGTCGCTGCGTCCCTTCACGCTGATCGGCGCGACGACGCGCACGGGGCTACTCTCGGCCCCGCTGCGGGATCGCTTCGTGATGCGCGAGCACCTCGACTTTTACACGGTCGAAGAGCTGGCCCAGATCGTGCGCCGCAACGCGGGCAAGCTGGGCTGCCGCATCGAGACGACCGCCGCGGCCGAGATTGCCTCACGCAGCCGCGGCACGCCCCGCCTGGCGAACAACCGCCTGCGCTGGGTGCGCGACTACGCCACCAGCAAGGCCGACGGCCACATCACGCTCTCGCTGGCAAGGGCGGCGCTTCAGATGCAGGGAATCGACGACAGGGGGCTGGACGGCCAGGACCGTCGCTATCTCGAGACGGTGGTGCGCGTCTTCCACGGCGGCCCGGTTGGGGTGGAGGCGGTCGCCCACACAATGAACCTGGCGCCCGACACGCTGGTCGACGAGGTCGAGCCCTATCTCTTGCGCAGCAGCCTGATCGTGCGCACTCCCCGCGGACGCAAAGCGACCCCCGCCGCCTACGAGCACCTCGGCCTCGAACCGGGCGACGCCGACGCGCAGGGTCGATTATTCTGACGCCCCCGTGGCAGCGGGCATACGACGTGCGCCGTCGCCTTTTGGGCGTCGTTAGCCAGCCGGATTATTCACTCGCCCACAGTGGGGCCGCCCGCAGCGGTCTCTAGCGCGACGCAGGACCCGCTCCCTTCGACCCACTCTTCATTGGGTACCAGCGAAAACCCGCCGGTCCGTGGCGATGAACCAGTCGCGATCCGTTGTAAACGTGACGACCCGGAACGTCTCCCCACGCTCGTAAGTCTCTCTGATCTGCTGACCCAAGCCGTCGGGAACTCCCTCCATGAAGGTCCGCTTGTCCGTAGCGATGCACCAGCCACCGTTCGTGGTAAACGTGACGACCCGGAACGTTTCTCCGCGCTCGACCGCTTCCCTGACCTGCTGACCCAAGCCGTCGGGAACTCCCTCCATGAAGGTCCGCTTGTCCGTGGCGATGAACCAGCCACCGTTCGTGGTAAACGTGACGACCCGGAACGTCTCGCCACGCTCGACCGCTTCCCTGACCTGCTGACCCAAGCCATCGGGAACTCCGCCCATGAAGGCCCGCTTGTCCGTGGCGATGAACCAGCGGCCATCCGTCGTAAACGTGACGACCCGGAACGTCTCCCCTTGGTCGACGGCCTCCCTGACCTGTTGACCCAAACCGTCGGGAACTCCGCCCATGAAGGTCCGCTTGTCCGTGGCGATGAACCAGCGGCCATCCGTGGTAAAAGTCACGACCCGGAACGTCTCGCCACGGTCGTAAGCTTCTCTGATGTGCTGACTAAGGCCCTCCGGAATGGCCGAAAACGCGAAAGGTTGGTCGAGCAGGAACGCCAGAGCGCAAAGGACAAGCGCGCATGCATGTTGTCGAATGGTCACTTCCTTTTCTCCTAATCATCACAGGGCGAACAACCAAGCCAACCGGCAGCGTAGCTTGGCAGCCTCGGAATCACTGTTCAATCAACTTTCAATCACCCTTCGATCACCTTTTTAGAAAGGTGCCGGTGGTCGAGCTCTTCTACTGGAGGAACAAAAGGTGGCTGGAACGTGTCTGGAACTTTTTTCGAGGCCGAATAAACCATTCCCTCTCCCTTTGGGAGAGGGTTAGGGTGAGGGCGGGTTGCCCACCAATTCGGTCAATCGCGCGCAAGCGTCGCACTGGTCGTGGCATTCCGCGAATCTATCCGGTGGCCCGGAGCCCTCAATTAAATAGTTCTGACCGTCTGACCCCTTTTACGCCCCCGGGATACTCGGGAAACCCATCGAAGGCTGCGCTGCCCAGATCGTCCGTCATCACCAAGTCGAAGTTCCGGGAAGCGGACGATTCCGAACCTCCCTGGGGCTGGGATTGCGACGAGCGGATTGATCGCGGTACGAATTACGCGTCCATGCGCGAATTTGTCGAAAAGCGTTAAGGCTATGCCGTGGGAAGGGGCATCAGGTGCTGCGGTCCTTGCAGGCCACCTGCGCTTACCCCATGCTTGACTGGGATGGGCAACTTGAAACGCCAATTCTTGCAGTTCTCGCTCCGCACGGGCCTTCTGGTCGTGACCCTGGTTTGCATCACCCTGAGCCTCTGGGTCGTGCCGGCCGAGCGGCAGCGGCGGGCTGTGGCGGCGATCGAGGCGTTGGGTGGACACGTGCGCTACGTGAAGCCTGCGGTGAAGAAGGCGTTCCTTCGGCGCTGGCTGCCAGCGGATTACTTTGATGGGATCGAACGTGCTGATCTCGGCCACACCGAGATCAGGGACGCGGGGCTGGCCCATCTAAAGGAAATGTCGGGCCTGCAAACGCTTGTTCTCAACAACACCCAGGTCACGGATGCGGGACTAGCCCATTTGCAAGGGCTGACGGGCCTGCAAACGCTTTCGCTTGACGGCACTGAAGTCACAGACGTGGGAGTGGCCGATCTGCAAGGATTGACGGGCCTGCAAGCACTTTCGCTTGACGACATTCAGATTACGGATGCCGGGCTGGTCCATCTGCAAGGGCTGACGGGGCTTCAAGTTCTTTGGCTATCAAACACTCAGGTCACGGATGCTGGCTTGGCTCACCTGCAAAGACTGACGAGCCTGCAAACACTTGTTCTCACCAACACTCAGGTCACGGATGCGGGGGTGGCTCACCTGCAAGGACTGACGGGCCTGCAAGCTCTTCTGCTTGATGGCACTCAGGTCACGGATGCGGGGGTGGCCCGACTGCAAGGGCTGACGGGCCTCAAGACGCTTTCGCTTGACGACACTCAGATCACGGATGCTGGCCTGGCTCACCTGCAAGGATTGACGGGCCTGCAAGCCCTTCTCCTTGATGGCACTCAGGTCACGGATGCGGGGGTGGCTTGCCTCCAAAGGCTGACGAGTCTGCAAGATCTTTATCTCATCAACACGCAGGTCACGAACACCGGGCTGGCCCATTTGCAGGCGCTAACCAGCCTGCAACACCTTTGGCTCAACGGCACTCAGGTCACGGACGTCGGGCTAGCGCAACTAAGGAAGGCTTTGCCGAACTGCATCATTGATGGACCGTGACCAGTTCTCGAACTCTCTGCCGAAGCTATGCGACTGGACGGCGGAGAAAGTTGGCGGTTGGGTCTGACCCCGATGGTGCAGCTTCGGGAGGAAAAACGTGGCAGGAACCTTTTCTAGGCCCGTGCATTCTTAATCCTCCGCTCTGGCCACCAGGCGCGCGGCGAACCGGATTGGCGAGAATGTCATCGTCTCCGGATCAACGATTCGCATTCGGCCAACGTACGCTTCGGTCTCGGGCGGTGCAAGAAGGCGATGGGTTATCGATGCTCCGTGCACGCGCTTCGGAAACGTCGGGGCGTTGCCGCCCGCCGAGAGCAAAATATGGCTTGCCTGGAAAACTTCTTCAGGTATGCAAAGGAGCAGTCAGGACAAGGTGACGAGATAGGAGGCCGAGAATGGGATCGAATGGAACGCTTGCGGGCGACGATGAGCTGATTCTGGCGTTGGCGGCCGGCGCGACGGTGCGGGAGGCCGCGGAGCGAGCCGGCGTCGGGGAACGAACGGTCTACCGCCGGCTGGCGGACGCCGACTTTCGGCAGGCCGTCAGCGAGGCCCGCGACCGGATGTTCGACGCGGCGCGGGGCCGGCTGGCCGGGCTGGCCAGCAGGGCGGCGGAGACGTTGGAGCGGCTGATGGAAAGCGAGAGGCCGTCCGAGGCGCTGGGGGCCGCAAAAGCCGTGCTGGAACTGGGGCCGCGGTTGCGTAAGTCGGCCGAAGTGGATGAGGGGATAAACCATTTGGAAGATGACGAAGAAGAAACCGACGAGAGGCAAGCATTCGCGGGCGACGACGAACTGGTTCGGGCGTTGGCGGCCGGCGCCAGCTTGCGGGACGCCGCCGAGCAAGCTGGCATCGAAGAGCAAACCGCCCGCCGCCGGCTGGCGGACGCCGACTTTCGGCGGACCGTGAGTCGGGTCCGTGGCCGGCTGTTCGATTCCGCTCTCGGCCGGCTGGCCGGTCTCGCCAGCAGGGCCACCGGCGTCTTGGAGCGGCTGATGGCAAG